>JBKJRG010000471.1:0-4621 GCA_046594805.1 Opitutaceae bacterium
CAAAAACAACTACGACTTCTCGTCGGCCATCTTCACGGGCGCCCAACGCGAAGGCGTCGTCGTCGGCGCGGTTAACCTCATCACCAATGGCGGCGACACCCACATCTCGCTCGACAAGGTCAAAGGTGGAAAAATCCGCGCGCGCGACCTGCGCCTCCGCTTCGAGATCGGCGGCCCCGCCGCCAAAGCCGCGAGCGTCTCGCCCGGCGCCATCGCCGCCGAGCAGCTCATCGCTGCCGGCGAGCTGAAGATCGCGATCACCCTCGCGCGCGCCCGCTTCGACGGACACGACGCCACCGTGTCCGCCGGCGGCGACGACAAGATCAAATGGCTCGATGTTGTTTTCTACTCAGGCGAAGAGCGTGAGTTCGATCTTGCTGCGCTCGACGAGGCGTTTGCCGGGTTTGCGCTTTCCGTTGGCGCGCACGCCGAGGTTCGCAGCCAAATCGACGGCGGACGCTGCACCATCTCGGCCTCCGGCCTTGCGGTTTCCGCGCTGCTCAAGCCGGCTCCCCGCGACTGACCGCTTTCGGTTGCTCAACCCACTTCACCATGCGCCGTCTCCCAATTCTTTCGCTCCTCTTTCTCGTCTCGCTCGCCACCGCGCGCGCTGCCGTGCAAGATCCGTCCACTGGCTCGCTCAATAAACCCGAGCGCCTCGAGTGGGGCCAAGCCAAGGGGTCAAACTTTGCACTTTGCGCTCGCCTCATAAACGCACGTGCAACGTGCGAAGTTTGACCCCGACCGGCATGCCCTGGAGTTGGGGACAGCGGAAACGCTCGAAGCCAGGGAACTGGCGTGGGAGGAAGTGAAACGGTTGAAGGCGCAGTTGGGCGGACGGCAGACGGTGGCGGGGGCCAAGTCGGCCGACTGGAAAGTGGCCGTGGCGGCCATGATGAAGGAGCGCACGACCGCATCGAATCGCTGGCTGGCCGAACATCTGGAAATGGGAAGCCTGTTCAGCTTGAGCCGAATGACGACCGAATGCCGTGCGGGCAAAAGAGCGGTCAGCGCGTATCATCGGCTTATAGCAAAAAGCAAAGCCTGACCCTTTTTTGTGACCTCGATTTCGTATTCCGCGGCATCACCGACGGCTGTCGGCTCGCGCCCGACGCCCTGTCAATGCGCCACGACCTTGAGCCCGCGGATTTCGCGGAAGTGGCGCAGGTTTCGGGTTACGAGTGTCTCGCCCGCCTCGATGGCCGTCGCTGCGATCCAGAGGTCGTTCTCGCCGGTCGGCACCCCGCGGCGGCGCAAGTCCGTGAAGATCACGGCGGCGCGCCACGCCACCGCGTCGTTGAACGGAAACACCACAAACCGGTCGCAGAACTCGACCCAAGCCACCCGCGAGGCGAATCCGCGCGCCAGTTCCGCCCGCGTGATCTCGCTCATTCCCGGCACTTCCTGTGGATGATCCGCCAGCAACCGATGCGCCGGCCCTGTTTCGCCCCGCTGCAACTCGCGGTGCAGCGCCACGAAAAACGTCGAGTCGAAAATCATGCTTCAGTCCAAGGCGATTTCGCCAACACCGACCGCCGCTTGCTTGCCGTCAGGTTCTTCGCACCCTGCCCGGTCAAAAATCCTTTGCCTCGATAACGGGCCAAAGAGTCGAGGACGTCACCGCATGTCTTGTGCGCCTTCTCCCGGTGAAACACGTAGACACCCTCCGGTGCCGTCACGCGCACCGTCTTCCCCCGGGCCGCGATCGCCCGGATTTCGCGAAACTTGCGGGTAAAATCCCGCGCGGTGGTCGTCATGCCTGACAAGTGTCAGGCAATCGGGCTCAGGTCAAGTTTGGGATCCGGTTCACTTCTCCCGCTTCGCCACGATGTCGTAGGCCGCGATGTCGCCCACCTTGCGGTGAAGCTTCAGCTACTCCAGCGCCGGTTCGTAGCGTTCCGCTTCGCGGGGCGAGAGCTTGTTGCCCATGATGACGCGCGCACAGGCGTTCCAGCGCAGCAGGGCGTCGTCATTGTCGGGCGGACGAATCTTCTCCGCCTGCTCGTAGGAGTCCATGGCCTCGCGCAGGAGCTCATAGGCGGCGAAGCCGGACCCGAGCGAACCTTGGGCGAGCTGGAACTTGCCGTTTCGCTCGCTCACGATGCCCGCGTAGTAGCACCGTTCGTAGCCATCGGTCAGGCGGCCGAGGATATCGCGCACCTTCGTCGTGCTGACCGCGTAGCCGCGGCCAAAACGATCGCTCATCGCCAGCAGGACCAACACGAGCGCCTTCTGGTTGTCCGGTTCCACCGCCAGGACGTCGAGGCAGATGCTCTCGGCCTCGCCCGGCTCGTTAAGCAGGCGGTAGCGCATTGCCTTTTCAAGCGCCGCCGGAATCGCCTTGGGGGTAAGTGGCTTCAGGTCGAACATGGGGAGGCAGGCGTAGAGCCGTTGAATCGTGAAAACGGTTGAAGCGTGAAACGAATGACGGGGCGCGTCCTGTCGTGGGAATGGCGGATTATTCGTTCAATGCCTCCCCGCTTCAACGCATTTTTGACGGTTCAACGCTACACGGTTTCACGATTCACGATTCAACGATTGCCCAGTTCACAGCTTAACGCTTCACCCCGTTTCCCGCCAACGCCGCTCTCGCCCGCTTCACCACCCAGCCAAGCGGGTCGTAAAACTCGTCCACTACGCGCTCCTTCAGCGGGATGATCGCGTTGTCGGTGATGGTGATGCCCTCGGGACAGACCCGGGTGCAGCACTTCGTGATGTTGCAGAAACCGACGCCATGCGCCTGCTTCAGTTCCGCCAGCCGGTCCTCCGTGTCGAGCGGGTGCATTTCCAAGGCGGCGGTGTAAACGAGGTAGCGCGGCCCGATGAACTCCTCGTGCTTGTGGTGGTCACGCAGCACGTGGCAGACGTCCTGGCAAAGGAAGCACTCGATGCACTTGCGGAATTCCTGCACGCGATCGATGTCCGCCTGCGTCATCCGCCACGAGCCGTCGGGCGCATCGGGCGGGCGCGGCTTGAAGCGCTTGATCTTTTTCTTCACGCGGAAATTCCACGACACATCCGTCACCAGGTCTTTGACCGGCGGAAAAGCCTTCATCGGCTCAATCGTCACCGGCTTCGTCAGGTCGAGCTCGTTGAGCCGCGTCATGCACATCAGCTTCGGCAGCCCGTTGATTTCCGCGGAGCACGAGCCGCATTTGCCGGCCTTGCAATTCCAGCGACACGCGAGGTCATTGGCCTGGCCCGCCTGAATCTGGTGCACCGCATCGAGGACCACCATCCCCTCGGAGACCTCGGTCGGATAGTCGCGGAAGTCGCCGCCACTCGCGTCGCCTCGCCAGATTTTAAAAACAGCGGTTGGCATGGGTGAGGCGATAAATGGTTAAAAGGGTGTGTTTTTCAAACGGCGGCAGCCGGCGCGCCACGCCATACATCGCCTTCCGAAACTCCCGCGCGGCCTGGTATGCCGCCAAATCCTCGAACGTGCGAAATCTTGGCGTCGATTCATTCATGGGATATACGGCATCATTCTTTCACGATTCACGTTTTCATCGCCCCTCATTTCATCTCCTCCACGACCTGCTTCAGGTAGTCAGGCATCGGCGGAATCGGCACGCGGCGCAGTTGCATCGCGCCATCCGCGCCCTTCGAGACGCAGGTGTTCACCTGGCCGAAGGCCGCCTCCTTGTTCTGGTAATCTTCCCGGAAGTGCGCGCCGCGGCTTTCCTTCCGGTCGATCGCTGAGCGCGTGACGGCCTCGGACACCGTGAGCAGGTTCTTCAGATCGAGCGCGGTGTGCCACCCGGGATTGTAATCGCGGTTGCCGTCGACGGCGACCTCCCCTGCGCGCTCCCATAGTTTGCCCAGCCCGTCGAGCGCACGCTGCATCTCCCCCTCCACCCGCACAATGCCGACGAGATCCTGCATCATCTCCTGCAGGTCGCGTTGAATCTGGTAGGGCCCGTTCCCGCTGCCGCCCGTTGGGGCCGCGCGGGCAAAGGGCTCGAGCGCCGCGCGCGCCGCCTCCTCAATCTGCGCGTTGCTCACCTGGCCGGCGCCGTGCTCCTGCGCAAATTTCGCCGCGAACTCCCCCGCGCGTTTGCCGAACACGATGATGTCGGAGAGGGAATTGCCGCCGAGCCGGTTCGCGCCATTGATGCCGGAGGCGCATTCGCCGGCGGCAAACAGCCCGGGCACGATCGACATCTGCGTCTCCGCGTTCACGTGGATGCCGCCCATCACGTAATGCGTGGTCGGGCCGACCTCCATCGGCTCGCGCGTGATGTCGATGTCCGCGAGCTGCTTGAACTGGTGATACATGCTCGGGAGCTTGCGCTTGATGTGCCCCTCGGCGTCGCTGATCTTTTCCTTGATCCAGGCGATGTCGAGAAATACGCCACCGTGCGGAGAGCCGCGCCCGGCCTTGACCTCGCGGTTGATGCAGCGCGCCACGTGGTCGCGCGTCAGCAGTTCGGGTGGACGCCGGGCGGTCTTGTCGCCCTGGGTGTAGCGCCAGCCCTCTTCGGGATCCGACGCGGTCTGCGGTTTGTAGTTGTCGGGGATGTCGTCGAACATGAAGCGGCGGCCTTCGCTGTTGCGCAGCACGCCGCCTTCACCGCGGACACCTTCCGTCACCAGAATGCCCTTGACGCTCGGTGGCCAG
>JBKJRG010000594.1:0-9206 GCA_046594805.1 Opitutaceae bacterium
TGCTGCAGGCCGGGGCGAAGCATTGCACGTTGCGGGGAAAAGGTGCGGGGCGGGGGAGGCCTGTACATTGCGGACGGGCGCAACCACCGAATCCATCCTGCGCGCGGCCGACAACGATAATCAGCGGGCGGCGCGCCGCACCAATCGCGGCCAATGATTTCCGGTAGCGGAACGCGTGAGCGTTTCGTCCGGGTCACTCGCGCGCTGGCGAAACGCTCACGCGTTCCACTACGGCTGCCAGCACCAGTGCCACGGCTCGAACCCGATGCCGTGGGGATTGTCGCGCGGGTACGACATTCGGAAACCAAACGCGGGCGCATGCTGCTCGAGCCAGCGAAACGCCGCGGTGCCTTCGAACTCCTCGTCGAGCTCGATGTGCTCCGGGGATCCGATGTCGATCGCGCGGCCGGTGTGATGCTCGCTGAAACCGGGTGCGGCCACAAAGCGCAGGATGTCCTCGATCTTCCCGCCAGCCTTGAGTTTTTCCCGGATGATCTCGGCTTGCCGTTCGATGGTGCGGAAACCGGAAATGGGCACCAGTGTGATGGATTGCATCGCCGCGGCGCGCTCCATCCGGGACCAGGCGTCAGCCGCCGGGCGCGTTAAGCAGATGGTTTGACCCTCCGGATTCGCGCCCACCTTCACGAGCTCGCCCGCTTCCGGCTCGAAGTGCGGTTCCATCCGCCGCTCCTTCGCGTAGCGCGCCGTGATTCCGAATTCGCGATGATACCCCGTGAGCTGCTTGGTCAGCGCGATGATGTCCTTGAAACTGGGAGTCTGGGGATGGCTCACCGGAAAAGGGGGAACGCTCAACGCTGAACGCTCAACGTCCAACGCTCAAGTGACGAACCGCCGAATTCCGAATTTAAAAGTTAAGCGTTGAACGTTGGACGTTGAGCGTTGCCCGCGCCGCGCGCGGCTCACCCGCCGTGCTCCGCCAGCCACCGCTCCGCCTCGATCGCCGCGGCGCAGCCCATGCCGGCGGCCGTGATTGCCTGGCGATAAACGTGATCGGCGCAATCGCCCGCGACGTAAACGCCGGGCACGTTGGTCTGGATTTGCGATCCCGCCTCGGGCTTGAAATACCCGTTCCCATCCACCGCCAGCGGCGGCGCGAAGGCCTGCGTGTTGGGCACGTGACCGATCGCCACGAACACGCCCTTCACCGGCAGCACCGAGCTCGCCCCCGTCTTGACGTGCTTAATCTGCAGCCCGCTGACGGCGCCTTGCGCGACACCTTCCACGGCGACCGGCACGCTGTCCCAAACGCAGGTGATTTTTTCGTGGGAGGTGGCGCGGTCGGCCATGATCTTGGAGGCGCGCAGCGAGTCGCGGCGGTGCACGAGGTAAATCTTGCTGGCGAAACGCGTGAGGAACAACGCCTCCTCCGCTGCGCTGTCGCCGCCACCGATGACCGCGACGTCCATCTTCTTATAAAATGCGCCATCGCAGGTCGCGCAGGTCGTCACGCCCTTGCCGCCGTAGAGTTCCTTCTCGCCCGGGATGCCTGTCATCCGCGGCGAAGCGCCCGTCGCAATGATGACGGTCTTGGCCAGAATGGTCCGGTCCGCGGAAATCAGTTTGCGCGGCATAGCCGAGAAATCGACGGAGGTGATGAGCGCCTGCTCGAAGCGCGTGCCGAAGCGCGTCGCCTGCTCGCGCAAGTTTTGCATGAGCTGGAAGCCGTCGATGCCATGGGGAAAGCCGGGGAAATTTTCCACCTCGCTCGTGGTCGTGAGCTGGCCGCCCGGCAGCGGGCCTTCCAGCACGAGCGGGCTCAGGTTGGCCCGGCCCGTGTAGATGGCGGCGGTGAGGCCAGCGCAACCGGTGCCGATGATGACGACGTTTTCGACGGAGGGAGAGGACATGGGAAGCGAAGGACGCAACACAGAGCCGCGGAGTTTCCGGACTGCAACTCCGGAGATGTAACCGGACGGAAACATGACGCGTGTCCGCAGGATTGCGCTCCCGGGTCCCCGCGGCACACTCCGCCGTTCAGTTTCCCGCTTTCCTGTATGTCTTCATCTTGCTTTTTCCGCGCGCTCCTTGCTGCGACCTGCGCCACCGCTCTTACCCTGCGCGCTGAAACCGAGGCGGAGCTTACCGCGCGGGCGAACGCGCTGCACGCGCGAATCTTCTCGATCGATACACACCTCGACACGCCCAACCTCAGCCTGGCGCGGCCGGGCTGGGACATCCGGGAGCGCCACGATCTCCAAACGGATGGTTCGCAAGTCGATTTTCCGCGGATGCGTGATGGCGGGCTCAAGGCGGGCGTGTTTGTCGTGTTCGTACCCCAGGGCCCGCGTACGCCGGAGGGCTATGCGGCGACCCGCGACATGGCGCTGCGCAATTTCGTGCGCGCGCACGCGGTCGCAGCGCGTTATCCGGACGACTGCGGACTCGCGTTTGCCGCGGCCGACGGGCCCCGGCTGATGGCAGCCGGCAAAACGGCACTCTACCTCAGCATCGAGAACGGCTATGCCATCGGCCGCGATCTCACGCTGCTCAAAACCTACCACGAACTCGGCGCGCGTTTCTTCGGCATCGCCCATAACGGCCATACCGATTTGGCCGATGCATCGATGGATCCGAAGCCCGCCGAATGGGGCGGGGTCAGTCCACTGGGCCGCGAGGCGATCGCCGAGTGCAACCGGCTCGGGCTCGTGCTGGACGGCTCGCACGCGTCCGACGATGCCACCCGCCAGCTGATCGCCCTGTCGAAAACCCCCGTGATCCTCACGCATTCGAGCTGCAAGGCCATTTGCGATCATAAGCGCAACGTTGACGACGGACTGCTGCGCGAGCTCGCCGCGCGGGGTGGCGTCATCCAGATGAACACCGTTTCGCGCTTCCTCGTGGCGACTCCGCCGAATCCCGAGCTCGACGGGGCGATGGCCAAGCTTGTCACCCGGGCAGCGGCGCGCGGGGTGACGGATGCCGAGCTGGCTGAGGTGACGTTGGAGATGTATCGGCTGCGCCGGCAGCTGACGAAGCCGCGGGCGACCTTCGACGATTTCCTCCGGCACCTGTTCCACGCGCTCGACGTGGCCGGCGCGGACCATGTTGGCATCGGGGCAGACATGGATGGCGGCGGTGGCATTATCGGGCTGGAGGACGTCACCGCTTACCCCAAGATCACGCTCGCGCTCCTCAAGCGTGGCGTGTCGGAAGCTGACGTGACGAAGATTTGGGGCGGCAACACGCTCCGGCTGCTGCGCCTCGCGGAAGAATATGCCAAGGCGCAGGCGGCGCCGAAACCGGCCGCTGCGCCGGCGAAGTGAGGACCAGGTGGGAGATGGAATTTTCCTCGCGATGAGTGCAGCTCTACCTGCGCAGTCTTCGGCCGCGGCGGCTTCGATCCACGAACGGTTGTTCACGATCGACACCCATATCGATACCCCGACCGCGAGTCTGGCAAAGCCGGGCTGGAATTTCGGCGCGCGCCACGATCAGATGGTGGATGGTTCGCAATGCGACTTGCCCCGCATGCGCGCCGGCGGGGTCGATGCGCTGGTTCTGGCGATGTTCATCAGCCAAGCCGCCCGGACCCCGGAGGGGTTCGCGATCGCCCACGAACTGGCGGAAGGCTATCTCAAGTGCACCCACGCTACCTTGCGGCAGCACGCCGCGGCGTGCGGCCTTGCGCTCAACACGAGCGACGGGCCGCGGCTAAAAGCGGAGGGCAAGCGCGCGTTTTATCTCAGTCTCGAGAACGCCTACTCGCTCGGGCGCGAAGTGGCCAACGTGGAGAAATTCCACCGGCTCGGCATCCGGATGATTGGGCTGACGCACATGCTCAACAACGACATTGCGGATGCGTCGACCGATCCGCGGGGAGCCGAGTGGGGCGGGCTGAGTCCGCTGGGCCGCGAGGTGGTCGCCGAGTGCAACCGGCTGGGCATCGTGCTCGACGCCTCCCACGCCAGCGACGATGCGCTGCGCGATCTCCTGACCTATTCGCGGGCGCCGGTGCTCCTCTCGCACACCGATTGCCGGGCGCTCTGCGATCATCCGCGCAACATTGGCGACCCGCTGCTGCGCGAGCTCGCGGCGCAGGGTGGGGTGATCCAAATGAATGCGCTGGCGGTTTCGCTGGTGGATGAGCCGGGAAACGGTCGCACCGCGGGCATCACGGAGGTGCTCATGCGTTTCAAGGATTCCCCGCTGACACCCGAAGTCATGGCGGAATCGGATCGCGAGTACGAACGCGTCTGCCGGGCGTTTCCAAATCCGGCGGTGACGCTCGATGACTTTATCCGCCACGTGGAGCACGCGGTGAAAGTTGCCGGGATCGATCATGTGGGCATCGGCTGCGACTTCGATGGCGGGGGAGGCGGATTCGAAGGCCTGCGCGATGTGGCCGACTACCCGAATATCACGCACGCCCTCCTGGCGCGCGGCTGGATCGAGGAGGACCTGGCGAAACTATGGGGTGGGAATACGCTCCGCGTGATGCGGGCGGTGGAGGATGCGGCGGGGAAATAGGGTGGGGCGCGGCGACCGAGCCGGGTCGCACGCTTGACGCCGAAACCGTTCTGGACAGGATCCTGTCCATATGAACGCTGTGACCTATACCGCAGCCCGGGAGAATCTCGCGGCCACCATGGACCGTGTGTGTGAGGATCGCGAACCGGTCATCATCACCCGCAATCGGGATCAAGCCGTCGTGATGGTCTCGCTCGAGGATTATAAGGCACTGGAGGAGACCGCTTACCTCATGCGCAGCCCGTCAAATGCGCGACGGCTATTGGCGTCGATCAAGCAGCTTGAGTCCGGCCAAGGCAAGGTGCGGAAGCTAAAGGCGGTTTAGCGCACCATGGCAGCCACGCAGTTGGTTTTTTCGGCCAAGGCGTGGGAGGAATACCTGTACTGGCAGGCGACGGATGCGAAGCAGCTCCAGCGGATCAAGCAGCTCCAGCGGATCAATCAGCTCATCAAGGAAATCATCCGCGAGCCGTTTGGCGGGATCGGCAAGCCCGAGCCGCTCCGACATGCCTTTCAGGGTTACTGGTCCCGACGCATCGATAGCGAGCATCGGATCGTGTACAAGGTGGTGGGCGTGCAGCTGTGGATTGCACAACTGCGTTTCCACTATCGCGATTGAGGCGACAAGAGTTCCTCCCTGATTTGAGGAGCGGGCACCGCAGACTTCACCACCCGTAACTCCGCTTCATCTTCAGCGGCTGGTAGAGATCGCTCGAGAGCTCCTGCAGGAATCGGCTCGGGCTGAGCAGCATCGCGGGGCCGCCCCTGGCGTTCACTTTCGGGAAACACAGGTACAGCTCGTCCCGTGCGCGGGTCACGGCCACATAGAACAGCCGGCGCTCCTCCTCCACGTCGCCGGCCTCAATCGCGCGGCGCAGGGGAAACATCCCGTCGGCGAGGCTGATCAGGAAAACGGCGGCGAACTCGAGGCCTTTCGCCTGATGCACCGTCGTCAGTCGCAGCGCGTCAGCGTCCGGGTCCGCCGAGCGGTCGCTCGTCTCGCTGTTCAACAGCATGATTTGCGCGAGCATCTCCTGCATCTCCTCGTACCGGCTCGCAAACCCGATCATCGATTTCAGATCGTCGAGTCGTGAAACGTAATTGGTGAAGGCGCCCTTCAGGTAATCGCCGTACCAGCCGTCGATCGCGATCTCGACGGCATTGTGCGGCTTCATCGTGCGCATCATCTCGCTCACCTGCTGCAGCGAGGCGACGAATTTGGGCCACTCCTCTTTCGCGGCACCCGGCACCTTCGACGCCACGTCGTCGGTCGCGAGCGCATCGATGAAGTTCTGCTGCATCAGCCGCGCGTGATCGAGGGCGGCGGCATGGAGCTTCGTGGCGTTCTTGTCGCCCACCTTCGGGAGCAGGACGGCGATTCGGTTCCACGCCGCGGTGTCGCTCGGGTTGTAGACGAAGCGGAGCAAGGCCACGAGATCCCGGATATGGGCCTGCTCGAAGAACCGGACGCCGCTCGTGATCTGATACGGGATCTGCAGCCGGGAGAGCTCGAGCTGCAGATCGAGGGCCTGGAAATGCGCGCGGTAGAGGATGGCGATGTCGCTCAGCGAGCAGCCTTCGTCGACCAGCCCGCGGATCCGCTGCACGATGAACTGCGCCTGCTCACGGCCATCCATCGCCTGGACGAAGTAAGGCTTCTCGGAGTTGGCACGGTGCGGGCGGAGTTCTTTTTCGAAGGAGCGTCCCTTGGGCTGGGCCAGCAGCACCCCGTTGGCGAGCGCCAGGATCTGCGGCGTCGAGCGGTAGTTCGTCTCGATGCGGTGGATGACGGTCCCGGGGTGCCGGTCGGGAAACGTGAGGATGTTTTCCACGTTGGCGCCGCGCCAGGTGTAAATGCACTGCGCGTCATCGCCAACGGCCATCACGCGATGATGGGAGCCGATCAGGTCAACGATCTGCGACTGGAGGACGTTCGTGTCCTGGTACTCATCGACCAGCACATGCCGGAAGCGGTGCGCGAAGTAGGCGGCGGTGTCCGGCGACTTCTTCAGCAGGTCGAGCCAGTGCTCCAGCAGATCGTCGTAATCGAGGATTTTGGCGTCGCGTTTCTTTTCGGCGTATTTCCGGGCGAAAAGCGGCACGCGGTCCTTGATGGCGTCGTGCTGCGGGAAAAACCGGGTGATGGTTTCCGCCAACGGCAGCTGGGTGTTGCGCGACATCGAGATGATGGCGTGCAGCGGGCCGGGGCGCGGATGGGTCTTGTCCTTGAAGAACGTCCGATCGGTCTCCTCGACGGCATCGCGCAGCACGCCCTCGGATTCCTCGGCATCGAGGATCGTGAAGCTGCGGGGAAGTCCGATTGCTTCGCCGTGCATCCGCAGTGCGCGATGCCCGATGCTATGGAAGGTGCCGCCCCAGAATCGCGCCGGCTCAATCCCGGTCAGCTCGTGCACGCGATGGAGCATTTCCTTGGCGGCCTTGTTGGTGAACGTGAGCAGCAGGATCTCGCCGGGACGCACGCCTTGGGATAGGAGATACGCCACGCGGTAGGTCAGCGTGCGGGTCTTGCCCGAGCCGGCGCCGGCGAGCACGAGCAGCGGGCCCGGCTCCGCGGTGACGGCCGCGAACTGTTCGTCGTTGAGCGACCCGCGAAAATCGATCGGCGGGAAGCCGTGCGGCGCGGAGGCGGGGTCGAGGGCGAAATCCATGAAGGGCCGAAAGGCGAAGGGAAGAGGGCCGCAAAGAAGCGCAAGGGGCGCAAAGAAATTCAGCGAGAGTGGCTGCGGCATCCTGCCGCAGGGTTTTCGGACTCTGCGGCTGGAAGCCGCAGCCACGGGCAGGCCCGGACGCCAGCCGCCACCCCCGGACGGGGACGCGAGGCCGTGATTTCGACGCAACTCCCGCCTCGCCCGTGGGTCGCACCGGAGCCATGCTCCATTCCGGCATGTTATCATGAAAACCCTCCTGTCTCTGCTCACGCTCGGCGCGCTGGCCGTTCACGCACCCGCCCAGCCCGCGCTCACGATCTACAACCAGAATTTCGCTGTCGTCCGGGAGCGAGTGCCGCTGGATCTGAAGGCGGGAGAAAACACCGTCGCCTTCGCGGGCGTGACGGCCCAAGTGGAGCCGGACTCGGTCGTGCTGCGCGACCCGGCCGGCCAGGTCCAGTTTCGCGTGCTGGAACAGAGTTATCGCGCGGACGTGATGTCCCAGTCGCTGCTGCTGTCGCTCAACGAGGGCAAGACCCTCGATTTCATCGTGCGCGACCAAAACGCGAAGGAATACAGCGTGCAGGGCAAGGTGATCCGCAGTGGTCACAATCCGGCCGGTGAGAACGTCGCCCCCATCATCGAGGTGGACGGCAAGCTGCGGTTCTCGCTCCCGGGCGAGCCGCTTTTTCCCGCCCTGGCCGGCGATGGCATCCTCAAACCGACGCTCACCTGGAAAATCGCGGCGAGCCAGGCCGCGAAATTCGAGTCCGAGCTCGGGTACGTCACGAACGGCATGAGCTGGCAGTCGGCTTACAATCTTATCGCGCCGGAGAAGGGTGACACGCTCGATGTCGTCGGCTGGGTGACGGTGGCGAACAACAGCGGCAAAAACTTCGAGCAGGCGTCAGTGAAGCTCATGGCGGGAAACGTGAATCGAATTCAGCCCGGGCGTCCCATGGCGCGGGGGCGGGGAGAGGTGATGATGTCGGCCATGGCGGCCGAGCCGGCGGTGACCGAAAAGGCCTTCGACGAATTCCACCTTTATTCGCTGCCGCGCGCCGTGACGCTGCGCGACCGCGAAACGAAGCAGGTGGAGTTCATGCGCGCCACGGGCGTGAAGGCCCCGGTGGTTTACGTTTATGACGGTGCCTTTTCGTTCGGCGTTTTCTACGGCGGCATGCAGCGCGACCCGGGCTATGGCTCGCAGGGCGCCCACAAGAAAGTCTGGGTGATGCGGGAGTTCCGGAACAGCACGGAGAACAAGCTCGGCCTGCCGCTGCCGAAAGGGCGGATGCGTTTCTACCGGCGCGACGATGCTGACGGCCGGATCGAATTCACCGGGGAAAACGAGCTCGATCACACCGCGAAGAACGAACTCATCCGGGTGAAGACCGGCGACGCGTTCGACGTGATCGGCGAACGGATCCGGACCAATTTCAATGGCAACAACCGCCAGGAGTTCGCGGAGGAGGATTTCGAAATCAAGATCCGGAACCGGAAAGCCGAGCCCATCCAGGTTCGCGTGGTGGAGCACATCTATCGCTGGTCGAACTGGAGCATCACGCAGAAATCAGCCGACTTCACCAAGAAGGACGCGCAGACGATCGAGTTCAACGTGAACGTGCCGCCCGATGCGGAGAAGGTCATCACCTACCGCGTGCGGTACGAGTGGAAGTAGCACAGGCGTCCCGCCTGCTTCCGAGTAGCGCCGGCTTCCGGACCTGCCCTCTTTATTGTCCGTCATCCTGAGCGAATGCGAAGGATCGCTGTTCTAATTAAATCAGTGAAACGGCCTCATAAAAAAGGGCCATGACCCTGGGGGTATTCGAACGCGAAGGATAACAGCGATCCTTCCACCTTCGCCAAGGCTACGGCGGACTATTCGCTCCGCTGAGGATGACGGATTTCTGGAAGGGAGCGGCCGAGGGCGTCGTCAAGCGACGCCCCTACGCAATCCGCTGACTGGCGCCCGCGCGCCTCACAGCAGTACCAGATCGTTCCGGTGCACCACCTCCATCCGACCCGCAAGCGGCTGGAGGTGGTGCA
>JBKJRG010000612.1:0-4527 GCA_046594805.1 Opitutaceae bacterium
GATGGATCGGATTTTCGCGCTGTGAGTCATGGTACGCCGGCGCCCCTTTTAGCTAAAATAAGTCCGCGCACCGCTAAAACGTCGGGCTCGTCGTCCCCCCCAACACACCCCACCGCAGCCATGAAAACCTCCCGGCGTTCCTTTCTGAAATACGGGCTCGCGGCCACGACTCTCGCGCCGGCGCTGCGGCTCGCTGCCGCCTCAAGCGGTTATGCCCGCAGTGAAGTCGAGCAGCGACTGGCCAGCGGCCGCCCGCTCACGAAGCACGACTTGCCGACGCCTTCGCTGCTGCTCGATCTCGACGCGTTCGAAAGCAACCTGGCCCGGATGGCGGCGCACGCGAAAACCGCCGGTATCGCGCTGCGTCCGCACGCGAAGACCCACAAATGCGTCGAGGTCGCCCGGCGCCAGGTCGCGGCTGGTGCGCTGGGCGTCTGCGTGGCCACGATTCGCGAGGCCGAAGCCATGGCGGCGGGCGGCATCGGCGGCCTGCTGATCACCTCCGAAATGGTCGGCACCGACAAGATCGCGCGGCTCGTGCAACTTACCCGTCAGCGGGGCGACACGATGTCCGTCGTCGATCACCTCGAGCATGCGCGCCAGCTGAACGACGCGGCCGGCGCGGCGCAGGTGAAGCTGAACGTCATGATCGACATCGATCCCGGCAATCGGCGCACCGGCATCGCCCCGGGCGCACCCGCGAAATCGCTGGCGCAGCAAATCGCCAGGTGGCCTAACCTGGCCTTGCGCGGGATCCATTCCTATGCCGGTCCCTCATCGCATATCGTGGGATACGAGGCGCGCCGCACCCATTCGCACCACGCGATGGCGCCGGCGATCGCCACGTTCGCCGAGCTGCGCAAGGAAGGCCTGCCGCTGGAAATCCTCAGCGGGGGCAGCACCGGCACCTACAACATCGACCCGGAGCTCAAGGCGATGACGGAGCTCCAGGTCGGCTCCTATATTTTCATGGACGTCGACTACCGCAAGATCGGCGGCCGGGGCGGCGCGGTCTACGACGATTTTCGGCCGGCGCTCACGGTGCTCGCGACCGTCATCAGCAAGAGCTACCGCGAAAGCGCCACGGTCGATGCCGGCTTCAAGGCCTTTGCCACCGATCGCAAGTTCGGCCCCGAGCTGAAGGACGTGACGGGCGTCGAATACAGTTTCGGCGGCGACGAGCACGGCATTCTGAAACTGGTGGCCCCGAGCCGGGCCATCGAACTCGGCGACCGGCTCGAGTTCATCGTGCCGCACTGCGATCCCAACGTGAATCTCTACGATCGCCTGGTTGGGTTGCGCGGGGACAAGGTCGAGGCGATCTGGCCCATCGCGCGGGGTTACGGCTGATCAGCCAACCTTCCGCCAGGTATTGGCGAGTGGTGCCGCAAGCTGCCGGCCGAGGAGGTGGCTAGGTATTCGCTCGACGACACGCCCAACGCGCACTTCGCGCGCAGGGGCGCGGTTTGAGTTTTGAAGAACTCCAAAGTCAGACTGGGTCACGGAGGACACGGAGATCACGGAGCCAATCCTGGATTTGGCCCGAGCCCCACTGCCTTGGTTTGTTCCTTGAACTCCGTGGGCTGCGCTCTGTGCCCTCCGTGACAAAGTCCGAAGATCGACGCGACCGTTACAGAACAAGCCGCTTCAGGCCACGGGTGAGGATTGTGGAGCGAAAATTGAGCAAGAGTCCGAATTTGCAGCCTGTGAATTTCAGGTAGGTCAGGACTTGGGCATCGTGGACCGGAAGCAGCGCATCCACCGTTTTGAGTTCAACGACGACCAAACCGTCGACGAGAAAATCGAGCCGATATGCATCGTCGATCACGAGTTCCTTGTAGCGCACTGGGCACAATTTTTGCTCTTCAAGCGGAATACGCCGCAGTCCGAGTTCATGCGCTAACGCTCTCTGGTAGGCGGATTCCAGCAGTCCAGGTCCGAGTACACGATGCACTTCGATCGCCGCACCGATGATTTGATCCGTCACCGGATTGTTGTCCGCATTGATGTCTCGACGGCTCATTATCCCATTTCGAGGGCACACGATCAGCCGTGCAACGGCGCCGAACACCCGAATTCAGGGTGATCCCGAATCTTTTGCCACGGAGGGCACGGAGGGGACACGGAGGTCACGGAGACAATCCTTGGTTTGGGTCCGAGCCCACTGCCTTGGTTTGCTCCGTGAACTCCGTGGGCCGCGCTCCGTGCCCTCCGTGACAAAGCTCGGGGATTGAGATTGGAGCAGCTAGTCGTATTTGGATCCCCCAATCTTTAGTCACGGAGCTCACAAAGAGCACCGATACCTCAAAGGCGGCGGGACAGTGTCTGCCTGATTCCTGTTGTTTCCGCCCGGAGATTGCGCCGTCGCAGCTCATCCTCCGCGGCTCCGCGTGAGGCCGGATTGGGTATTACCCGAGCGCCTCCGCCCTATTTCTTCGGTCGACGACCCACGCCCCAGATTAACCAGATCGCCAAGGCGACGAGGAGGATCAGCCACCAAAAATACCGGAGCTCTCGTGCCGCCATCTCGGCAAAGGTGGCGGCGGGCTTGAATAGAACGAGCAGCGTGATTGCGACGATTAGGAGGACGCCGAACTGCAAAAATGCGCGGAGCCGCGGGTTCACGGCGGGGATGGCTGCTCGGCGGGGCCCACGGGCAGCAGCAGGGCGGCTCCGGAATTGTCCGGGCCGGAGGGGACGACCATCGGCGAACGTCCGTTCCAGCGCTCAACAATCTTCCAGCGCAGGAACGCCGGGCTCTGTCGCAGCGCCTCACCGCGCACGCGAATCGCTTCCGCCTCGCCCTTGGCGCTGATGATGGCCGTCTCGGCCTCGACCTGGGTTTGCACCTGGGTGAAGCGCGCCTGATTCGCCTGCTGCTCGGCGACCATCTTGGCCTCAATCGCCTTTTCCAGCTCGTTCGAGAGGTTGATGTCGCGCACGACCACGTCCTCGACGACGAGGATCGAACCGATCTTCTGGGTCGCGGCGGCGATGGTCTTGATTTTGATTTCCTCGCGGCGTTTCACGATCTGCTCGGCGGTCAACAGCGCCGTCACCTCCTTGATCGCTTCCTGCACGCGCGGGGCAATGAGGCTGTCGAACGGGTCGCCGGCAAACTGCCGGTAGATTTGGACGACGGACGCCTCGGGCACGCGGTAGAGTACGCGCAGATCGATTTTGACCTGCTGCAGGTCGGAGGAGAAACAGTCGGCCTGCACGGCGCTGGTCTTCTGCCGGATGTTCACCGTGACGATGGTGGTGACAAAGGGGGCCTTGAACCCGAAACCCGGCGGCAGAAATTGATCCTCGGTTTTGCCCAGGGTGACCTTTAGTCCGCGCGTGCCGGGTTCGATGACGTAGGAGGTGGCCGACGCGACGATGAGCGCGATGAACAGCGTGATCGCGATCCCGATGAGTTTGGGCAGGAAGGAAGGGTTCATGGCGTGCGGCGGACGGGTGCATTGGGCGCGGTCGGCCGGGCCGCGGGAGGTGGCGGTGGCGCTGACTTCTGGGCCCTCAGCCGTTCCACATCCTGCAGCGAGAGCATCACTTTTTCGGCGCTACCAATCACGACGGGCGCGAACCCGTCCCATTTGTCGACGATCTGGAGCTCCACGAAGGCCGGGTTAGACTTGAGCGCCTGGCCACGGATCATGATCGATTCGGCCTCGCCTTTGGCGCGGATGACCGCGGTGTCCGCCTCAATCTGCACGCGTTGCTGGAGATACTTCGATTTGGAAGCTTCCTGCTCCTGCACCATCTTGGCCTCGATGGCGTGCTGCAGCTCCCGGGTGAGCGCAATATTCTGGATTACGATGTCCTCGATCACGAGGAGCGAGCCCACCTTGCGCCGGGCAATCTCGAGCGAGCGGGTCTTGATCTGCTCGCGGTTTTTCACGATCTGCTCGGCGCTCTGCAGCGCGGCCACTTCTTTCAACGCCTCCTGCACCCGAGGCGCCACGAGGCTCTCAAAAGGTTCGCCAAAATATTCCTGGAAGAGCTTCACCACCGATGATTCCGGCACGCGGAAGAGGACCTTCAAATCCACCGTGATTTGCTGCAAATCGGAGGAATAGCATTCGGATTTATCCTCGGCCGTCTGTTGGCGGACAGAGATCTGATGGATGCGCGTGACGAAGGGAGCCTTGAGCCCGAAGCCCTCGGGTTTGAACGCCGGCGAGACGCGTCCCAGCGTGACTTCGACTCCGCGATAGCCGGGTTTCACGACATAAGTGCCGGCCGCGGCCATCACGACCGCGCAGAAGATCAGCAGGGCCACGCCGAGCAATGCTGCGATGGTTTTGGGACTCATGGGTGAATTTGGGTTTCACCGTAGAGGCCAGGCATCGCCACACAAGCTAAGCCGGAATAATTCAGTTGCCCTGTACTCTCAACTGCCGGGGTCAGCTTAGTAGTCCCTTTCACAATTTCGCTAACGTATTCTTTAGGCGGCCTCGGGGCTGATAACACGTGGGCGCCTTTACGAATTCCGCGTCGCGCGGATGGGCTATACCTTATTTCGGG
>JBKJRG010000639.1:0-3337 GCA_046594805.1 Opitutaceae bacterium
CCTGCGGCTTACCCTCGACGGAAACAAAGTCACGCAGCAGGAGATCCTCTTCCGGGATCTGGGCCGGGTGCGCGACGTCATCACCGGGCCCGACGGTTACCTTTATGTGGCGCTCAACGCGGAGTTCCAGGACACGCCGGGTGAAATAGTCCGGTTGGTGCCCTCGACGGCCAAGCCCACGGTGCTGCCGGTCGTGGCCGCGCCAGAGAGCCTGCCGTCGGTGAAATAACGGGCATGGCGGGTGCGAACGATTCGGTCTACGAGCGGATCGTGCGCCACCTGCGGGCGACGGGCGCGGAGTTTCGCGAGGTGGCACACGCCCCGACCTTAACCTCGGAAGACTCGGCGCGCGCCCGCGGCGAACCGCTCGGCGTGGGCGCCAAGGCTCTCGTTCTCCGCTGCGACGGTATTTTCCAGCTCGTCG
Source organism: Opitutaceae bacterium (assembly GCA_046594805.1). GTDB lineage: Bacteria > Verrucomicrobiota > Verrucomicrobiia > Opitutales > Opitutaceae > ER46. The sequence goes on from JBKJRG010000639.1 coordinate 425, forward strand.
TGCTGCCCGCGGATCGGAAGCTCAACACCAAGCTGCTCAAGCGCGGGCTCGCGGTGAAGGACATCCGCTTCGCGACGCCGGATGAGTTGAAGGAACTGACCGGTCTCGTGCCGGGCTCGGTGCCGCCCTTTGGCCCGCCCATCCTGGAACTCCCCCTCTTCGCCGATGTGGATTTGGGGGTGCGCTATCCCCAGGTGGCGTTCAACGCCGGCGACCTCTCCCGCAGCATCATCATGGCGGCGGCCGACTGGGAACGCGTGGCGCGACCCACCCGTATTGCCGGCGCCGAGACGAGCGCCTAGGGCCCGGTCCGCCCGGCAAACCCAGCCGGGGGGGGAGGGTCCGCCCCATCCGGCTCCATTTGTTGGAGCGGACAGTCACTCTTCCGAGGCCGATGGACCCTCTCCGGTGGGGTGGCCTTGAGGGTTAAATACCGGCTTTCGCCTACCACCGGACTATGCGCGTTTAGGGTCAAATGGGGCCGGAGCCGATTGATGAGCCAAACCCGCATTTCCCCTGCCCCTCCCCAGTCAAGCATCCGTGCCCGATGCGCGGTCTTGTATCCCGAAATCCTTTTCAACCTTTGCCTGCGCCCATGATGCCTACGTCCACCTTGCGACCGAATGAACCGCGTGAGGAAAACAGAGATAGGGAAGCCAGGTCATTGGAGCCTTTCCCCGGGAGCGACGCCCGCCGGAGCTTTCCGCTGACGGACGCGCAACGGGAAATTTGGCTGGCGTGCCAGATGGGGATCGGGGCTTCGTGCGCCTACAACGAGTCGTTCACCCTCGCGCTCCGCGGTCCCCTTGCGCTCGACCGGTTTTGCCAGGCCCTCCAGGGAGCGATCGATCGCCACGAAGCCCTGGGGCTGACCTTTGCCGAGGACGGCAGCGAGCAAGGCGAGACGCCCCGCGTTCCGATCGCCATCCCGGTGCAGGATTGGTCGACGCTCGACGCCGCGGCGCGGCAGGCAAAAATCGCCGAGATCCCCAAGGAGGAAAACCTCCAGCCCTTCGATCTGACGCGCGGACCGCTCGTGCGTGCGCGGATTTGCCGGCTGGCTTCCGAGCATCATCTGCTGGTCTTCACCGCCCATTACCTCGTGTGCGACGGCTGGTCGGCCGGGGTGGTGCTGGACGAAGTGGGGCGGATCTACGCGGCAAGCGAATCAGGTCGGCCCCTGGAGTTCGCACCTTCGCCGAGTTTCAGTTCCTATGCCGCCGCGGGCACGGCGGAACCGTGGGGCCCCGCGTTCGAGCGCACGGACGAATACTGGTTGAGCCGCTTCCGGGATATTCCGCCTGCGCTCGAGCTACCCACCGATTTTCCGCGTTCGCCCGGCATTGCCAATCACTGCGAGGTGCATCGGGCCGTCATCGACGCCTCGCTGGCCGCCGAGCTCCAGCGGTTGTCGTCGGCCTACGGCTGCACGATGTACGCCACGATGCTCGCGGCCTTCCAAGCGCTGCTGCAACGATTGAGCGGGCAGGACGAGTCGGTGATCGGCATCCTCACGGCGGGGCAGGCCAGCGCCGGCGAACCGGCCCTGGTCGGACACTGTGTCAACATGCTGCCGATTCGTGGCCGCACCGACCGGGTCGCGACGTTTCCCGAGCTTGCCCAGGAAGTGGAACGCGAGCTGGCGGGAGCGCGGGAGCATGGCCGCTACACCTATGGCCGGCTCCTCCAAAAACTGAAACTCCCGCGCACCGCCGGGCGGGCGCCCTTGCTCAGTGTCATCTTCAATCTCGCCCGCCGGGCCGACGAGGGCGTCGTGCTCCCCGGGCTAAAAACCGAGCTCGAACATAATCCGCACGGGTTCGTGAACTTCGACCTTTTCCTGAACCTGCGCGAAACGGCGGGCGGTTTCGCCGTGGATTTGGAATATGACGCCGGGCTTTTTGAGCCAGTCACCATTCGACGCTGGCTGGGCCATTTCGAAACGCTGCTGCGCGGGATCGCAGCTGCACCGGAAACCCCGCTGGCCCGGCTGCCCCTCCTCAACGCAGCCGAGCGGCGCGAACTCCTGCTCGATTGGAACGCGACCAACCTGGAATTTCCGCGGGAAGCGAGCCTCCACGAACTGGTTTCTGCCCAGGCCAGCCGCACGCCGGACGCCGTCGCCATTGTCGATCAGGAAGAACGCATCACTTACGACGAGCTGGACCGCGCCGCCAACCGCATCGCCCATCACCTGCGCCATCGCGGCATGGGCGGCGGGAGCCTCGCCGGGATCTGCCTCACGCGCACCTGGCGGATGATCGCCGCCATTCTCGGCGTATTGAAAACCGGGGCGGCTTACGTCCCGATGGATCCGGCGTATCCGGCTCGCCGGCTCGCGGGCATGGCCGCCGATGCGCAGCTGCACACCCTCATCACGGAGTCGGGCCTGATCGATTTGTTCAACAACCCGGCAGAGCGCGCGGAGCATGACGTCGGTCCCGCCCGCTTCCTTTTCCTCGATCAAACCTGGGAATCTCTCGCACGCGAGAGCACGGCCGCGCTGCCTCGCTACGCCGGGGCGAACGATGTCGCCTACGTGATCTACACCTCGGGTTCCACCGGACGGCCGAAGGGCGTGGCCATCGAGCACCATAGCGCCGTGTCGTTCGTGCAGTGGGCCCGCACCGTCTTCCGGCCCGTCGAGCTCGAGGGTGTCCTCGCCGGCACGTCGGTCTGCTTCGACCTCTCCATCTTCGAGATTTTCGTCACCTTGATCGCCGGCGGAAAGATCATCCTGGCGGAAAACGCCCTGCAATTGCCGGAGCTGCCTGCCGCCGCCGAGGTGCGGCTGGTCAACACCGTGCCGTCCGTCATGGCGGAATTGTTGCGCGCGGGCGAACTCCCGGCCTCGGTCCTGACGGTGAATCTCGCGGGTGAGCCGCTTTCCCCGCAACTCGTCCACCAGCTTTA
>JBKJRG010000709.1:0-2828 GCA_046594805.1 Opitutaceae bacterium
TCTGCGGAGCTTTCCAAGCTGGTCGCGAACGCTTTTCTCGCCCAGCGGATTTCGTCCATAAACTCGATCTCGGCCCTGTGCGAAGCGACGGGTGCGGATGTCGACGAAGTGGCCAATGCCATCGGGAAGGATTCCCGGATTGGATCGAAATTCCTCAAGGCCTCGGTCGGCTTCGGCGGCTCCTGCTTCCAGAAGGACATCCTCAATCTGGTCTATCTCTGCGAGCACTTCGGCCTGCCGGAAGTGGCGACCTACTGGGATGGCGTCGTGAAGATGAACGACTGGCAAAAGCGGCGGTTCGCGAATCGGATTGTCCGTTCCCTGTTCAACACGGTGGCCGACAAAAAAATCGCGGTGCTGGGCTTCGCCTTCAAGAAGGACACGAACGACACGCGCGAATCCGCCGCCATTTCCGTCTGCCGCGATCTTCTCGCGGAGCAGGCGCACGTCGTGGTGTACGACCCGAAGGTGCCCGCGGATGAAATCCGGCAGGACATCCTCGGCCAGGGCGCGGAGGACCCACGGCTCACCATTGCGACCAGCGCCTACGCCGCGGCGCAGGGCGCGCACGCGCTCGCGGTCGTCACCGAGTGGGACGAGTTCAAGCAACTCGACTACGGAAAAATTTTCGCGGCGATGCAGCAGCCGGCCTTCGTGTTCGACGGTCGCAACATTCTCGATCTTCCGCGGCTGAAGGAAATTGGCTTTCGGGTTTGCGGCATCGGCAAGTGCTAGGACAGTGCGGCGCCCTTACCTCCTCGCCCAATGTCCAAAACCCTCCTGGTCACCGGATCCTCCGGCCTAATCGGTTCCGAAGTCTGCGGGTATTTCGCGCGTGAGCTCGGCTATACCGTCCACGGCGTGGACAACAACCAGCGGGCGGTTTTTTTCGGCCCGCAGGGTGACACCCGCTGGAACCAGCGCCGGCTGGCGACGGAGCTGCCCGGTTTCGTGCACCACGAGTTGGACATCCGGGATCGCGCCGGCGTGCTGGCGTTGGTGCGGGAGGTGAAGCCGGGCGTCATCGTCCACACCGCGGCGCAGCCCAGCCACGATCGCGCGGCGGCGATTCCCTTCGACGATTTCGACACCAACGCCGTCGGCACGCTGAACCTCCTCGAGGCGGCGCGGCAGGCCGCGCCCGAGGCGCCGTTCGTGCACATGAGCACGAACAAGGTGTATGGCGACGCGCCCAACCGGATCGCGTTGCGCGAGCTCGCCACGCGCTGGGACTACGCGGATGCCTCCTACGAGCACGGCATCGCGGAAACGTTCACGATCGACCAGTCGAAGCATTCGCTGTTTGGCGCGAGCAAGGTGGCGGCGGATGTCATGGTCCAGGAGTACGGTCGGTATTTCAACCTGCCCACCTGCGCGCTGCGTGGCGGATGCCTGACCGGGCCGCACCACACCGGCGTCGAGCTGCACGGCTTCCTCAGCTACCTCGTGAAATGCAATCTCGAGGGCCGCGAATACAAGATTTTCGGGTACAAGGGCAAGCAGGTGCGGGACAACATCCACTCGCTCGACGTGGCGCGCTTCATGGCGGCCTTCGTCGCGGCGCCCCGGGCGGGCGAGGTCTACAATCTCGGCGGCGGCAAGGACAACTCCTGCTCGATCCTCGAGGCGTTCCAGCTCGCGGAAAAATTCTCCGGGCAGGCCCAACTCTCCACCTATCTCGATCAGGCGCGGGCCGGGGACCACATCTGCTATTACAGCGATCTGCGGAAAATGCGCGCGCATTATCCGGGCTGGGACATCACCCAGTCGCTCGAGGAGACCTTCCGGCAGATCGTGGAGTCCTGGCGCCGGCGCGAAAAAACCTGAGCTGGGGGCGCCGTTATCCGTGTTGATCCGGGTCGCCCAGTCGGCAGGATTTGTCCGATGCGCATCCTGATCTCGGGCATCTGCGGTTTTGTCGGCAGCACGCTCGCGCGTGCGCTGGCGGAAGCGGGCGGACACGACCTGTGCGGCTTCGACAATTTCATCCGGCCCGGCAGCGAGACGAACCGCGCCGACCTGAAGCGGGCGGGGGTAAAGCTCTTTCACGGGGATCTCCGCGCGGCCAGCGATCTCGAGGCGCTGCCGAAAGTCGACTGGGTGATCGATGCGGCGGCGAATCCCAGCGTGCTGGCGGGGGTGGACGGCCGCACCACTTCGCGTCAGTTGGTCGAGCACAACCTGACCGGAACGGTAAACCTGCTCGAATTTTGCAAGGCACAGCAGGCGGGCTTCATCCTGCTCAGCACGAGCCGCGTTTATTCGATCGCGCCGCTCGCGGCGATGCCGACGGAGGTAAAGGATCGCGCGTTTCGGCCGGCGAGCGCGGGACCCTTACCGCCGGGCATCACTGCGGCCGGCGTTGACGAGTCCTTCGCAACGATGGCCCCCATCTCGCTTTATGGCGCGACCAAGCTGGCCAGCGAGGCGCTGGCGCTGGAATACGGCGAGACCTTCAGGCTGCCGGTCTTCGTCAATCGCTGTGGCGTGCTGGCGGGAGCGGGACAGTTTGGTCGGCCCGACCAGGGAATTTTCGCCTATTGGATCAACGCGTGGCTGCGGCGGCGTCCCCTGAAGTACATTGGCTTCGGCGGCTCCGGTCACCAGGTGCGCGATTGTCTCCATCCCCGCGATTTGGTGCCGGTGCTCCTCAAGCAACTCGGCGCGCCGAGTCTCGGCGCTGAGGCACGCGTTGCCAATTTTTCGGGCGGAGCGGCGTCAGCCATGTCGCTGCGTCAATTAAGCGACTGGTGCGAGAGCACCCTCGGTCCGCACACCGTCGCCGCCGATCCCACGCCGCGGCAGTTCGACATCCCGTGGATGGTGCT
>JBKJRG010000724.1:0-6419 GCA_046594805.1 Opitutaceae bacterium
GTTCTCCCGGAGTGCCTCGTGCTCGAAGACGAAGGGACCGCGTTGGGCGGTGTGGCATTTCAGGCAGGTCTCGTTGGCCGCTGCGAGTTGCGTGCCGCCGCTGATAATGGCGTCACCGCTGTGGGGATTGTGGCAGTCCCTGCACGTGACCTTGCCCATGGGGTGAGCATGCGGCAGCGCGAACTCACCGCGCTTGTCGAGATGGCACTGGAAGCAGGTGTCGGGATTCCGGGCGGGATTGATGATGTTGGTGTGCCCGCTCCCCTTCTTGGAGTGGACGCTGCCGGGGCCGTGACAGGATTCGCAGCCGATGTTTTTCGCGTTGTCGCCCGGCGCCATGAGTTTGGCATGCGTGGCATCATGGAAGCCGCTGGTGATTGCTTGGTGGCATTCGACACAATCCTTCGAGCCCACGAAGGTCGCGCCAGGCACGTGAGGCGGCATGACCACGGTGCGAGTGACCATCACACACGAAACGAGCAGCGCCCCCCAAAGGGCCGTGCCGCCAAAAATGAAGAGGTTCTTGTTCGAACGGATCCGAAAGGTCATGGTCGGGTTGTTTGAGTTTCCCCTGTGCGATGAGCCTCGCAGGGAGGGTCGTGTGACTATGGCAGTAACGCGCGGCCCTGACTGCGCATCGGTTGGCCAGCGCTGCGCAACCCTTGGCTTTTCTGCAGCGGCCGGCGTGGCGGTGCGCGCCGCTTTCGCAAGAAATGCGGCGAGACCGCCAAAATCCGGGGAGCGTCGCGCGCCTGATTTGTCGATAGTTCAGGCACCCGCCTCCGTGTCACCGGGAGGTGCTGGTTTCCCTCCAGCTTAATTCCCATGAGAACATCGCACATCCTCCTCACATTGGCCGCCGCGGGTGCCGCACTCACCACCCTGGGCGCCGATCCCACTGAAAGCTGGAAGGATCACTGCGCCAAGTGTCATGGCGATACGGGCAAGGGCGACACGAAGATGGGCCGCAAACTGAGCATCGCCGACCTCACCGATCCTGCGGTGCAGGCGAAGTTCACCGATGAAGACGCGCTCAAGGCGATGAAGGAAGGCGTCACGGACAAGAGCGGCAAGGTAACCATGAAGCCGACCGAGAACGTGACCGAAGCCGACCAGAAGGCGCTCGTCGCCTTCGTGCGCACGTTGAAGAAGTAGCGGGACGCCGCGCTCCTCCGATGAACGCGTCCGCGCCACCACCCCCGGAAAAACCCGGCACGAAGACCAATTACCTGCTCGCGGGGCTGGTGATCGGTTTTGGCGGAATGGCAGTGATGTTTGTCGCCAATCTTTGGGGACGCCCGGTCCTCCCGCAGACAATTCCGGGCGTCGACCCCTCTTTCCTCGAAAAGACGCCGTGGCTCCGCGGCTACGCGGACCTCGTCGCCGCCAAGGAGGATCTGTCGGACTTTGACTGCTATGCGTGCCACGATAAAAACAAGCCGTCCCCCATCCACTTCGACGATAAACACCGGATCATCATCCCGAAGGAGCATAAAAATATCGTGATGGGGCACGGTTCCCACGATCGAAACAATCACTGTTACAGCTGCCACAAGGAGACGAACCTCCTTACTTTCCAGGTGCGGGACGGCCGCGAGCTGAAATTCGGGCAGAGTCCGCCGCTGTGCGGGAGCTGCCATGGCCCGACTTTTCGCGACTGGGAGGCCGGCGCGCACGGCCGGACGAGCGGTCACTGGGATCTCACCCAGGGCGGCGCGCAACGACTCGCGTGTGTCAACTGCCACGACGCCCACTCGCCGCGGATCCCCACGCGCGCGCCCGCTCCCGGCCCGCACGCCTTGCGGGAGCCCCGCGCGAAATCCCACTGATATGCCCCTCGCCGACAAGACTTCTGACCGCGCGATGTCCCGCCGCAGCTTCCTGCGCGGCACCGCGGCGTTCTCCGGGTTGACCGCCCTCGCCGCCAGCCTATCGCCGCTGCGCGAGCTGGGCGACTTCACGTCGACCGAGGAGTTTCTCCAGAAATATTACAAGAAGCTGACTCCGGAGGATATGGTGAAGGTCCTGGCCCGCATCGAAGGGGAAGTGCACCGGCAATACGGCATCCGCCCGCATGTGCGAGACCTGAAGCCGATGGACGGCGTCGAATTTGTCTACTGCCTCAACCTCACCCGCTGCATCGGATGCCGGAAATGCGTCCACGCCTGCGTCGCCGAGAACAACCTGTCGCGCACTCCGGAGATTCAATACATCCGCGTGTTGAAGCTCCCGCATGGCTCGCTCGACCTGGAAAAGGCCGAGCACAACTACGATCCGAAGCAGGTCCCCGAAAAAGGATTCTTCTACATGCCGGTGCAATGCCAGCAGTGCAAGAACCCGCCCTGCGTCAAGGTCTGCCCGGTGAATGCGACGTGGCAGGAGTCGGACGGAATCACTGTGATCGACTACGACTGGTGCATCGGCTGCCGCTACTGCGAGGCGGCCTGCCCCTATTTTGCGCGGCGGTTCAATTTCACGAAACCGCAGATTCCGAAGGAGCAGTTGAATCCCGAGATGGCGTATCTCGGCAACCGGCCGCGCAAGCAGGGCGTGATGGAGAAATGTCACTTCTGCATCCAGCGCACGCGCGCCGGAAAATATCCCGCGTGCCTTGAAGTCTGCCCGGTCGGTGCGCGCAAGTTCGGCAACATTCTCGATCCAGAAAGCGAGGTGTCCTACATCCTGCGCGAAAAGCGCGTCTTCATCCAGTTGAAGGAGGAGTTAGGGACGTCCCCGCGGTTCTTCTACTACTTCGACCAATGATCACCGCGACCCGCAACTACCTCCTTTTCATCCGGCGCTGTGCGCGGATCGCGTTCGTCGGCGACTGGCGCTACTACGCGTGGATGGGCGTGTTGACCGCGATCATGCTGATCGGGCTCAACGCCTACTGCAAGCAGCTCGTCCATGGGCTCATCGTCACCGGCATGAGCGACGAGGTTTCGTGGGGGGTCTACATCGCGAACTTCACCTTCCTCGTCGGCGTCGCCGCCGCCGCGGTCATGCTGGTGATCCCCGTCTACATCTACGGCAACGAAGAGCTGCACGACCTCGTGATCTTCGGCGAGCTCCTCGCCGTCGCCGCGATCGTCATGTGCCTCGCCTTCGTGACGGTCGACCTCGGACGGCCGGATCGCTTCTGGCACCTGATTCCAGGTATCGGACAGATGAATTTTCCCTCGTCGATGCTCAGCTGGGACGTGATCGTATTGAACGGGTATTTGCTGCTGAATGTATATATCTGCGGCTATCTGCTCTACTGCCGCTACCAAAAGAAGCGGCCGTCGAAGTGGTTCTATATTCCGTTTGTGTTCATCGCCATCGGGTGGGCGATTTCCATTCATACCGTCACCGCGTTTCTTTACGTGGGCCTGGGCGGGCGGCCCTTCTGGAATTCCGCGATCGTCGGCCCGCGTTTTCTCGCGTCGGCCTTCACCGCCGGCCCGGCGCTGATCATCCTGGCGCTGCAGGTTGTCCGCCGCGTCACCGCCACCGCGCCGGCCGGCCCCTTCGCGCGGCCGGTTGCCACCGGGCCGGGGGTGGCGCCGGAGCGTGCCGCGGTCCTCGGGGATCTTGAGCTACTGGCTCATCATCTGCCGGAACTGGCCGCGGTTCCGCTGGAGGAGCGCAGGAAAAGCCTGGCCGGCGCGATGGTCCTGGAGGTGGCGGGGGGCGATATCTTGCTCCGGCAGGGCGCGACGGACCACCACGCATTCTTTGTCCTGAGTGGCCGGGTGGTGGTCAAGCGGGATGAAGGCGGACGCTCCCGGATCACCCGCAGCCTGGGTCCGGGCGAACAGTTCGGGGAGGTCTCTGCCCTCACCGGCACACCGCGCGTCGCCACCGCCATCGCCGAGGAATCCAGCCAGGTCCTGCGCCTGCCGGTCGACGCATTGCGCCGGTTGATGCAGACACCGAAGATGAATGAGATTGTCCAGTCGAGAATGAGCGAGCGACTCATGATCACGGATCGCGGCCTGCTGATGCTGCGCAGCATCGTCCAGGTTTCGATGATCATCAACGTGTTCCTCCTGGTGAACGAAGTATTCAAGGAGTTCTACTCCGGCAACCTGCACGTGGCCTCGGCCAAGTACCTCTTCCTCGGCCTGCACGGGCACCACGCCCTGGTGCCATGGATTTGGACCGCCGTCGCACTCAATGTCGGCGCGATGATTCTGCTCGTGCTTCCGCTGAGCCGCAGCCTGAAGTGGCTCAACCTTACGTGCGTCATGTGCATCGTCGGCATCTGGATCGAGAAGGGCATGGGACTCGTCGTCCCCGGTTTCATTCCGACGCCGCTGGGGGCGATCGTTGAATACAGCCCCTCGCTCAACGAGACTCTCGTGTGCCTTGGCATCTGGGCTTTCGGCCTGCTGCTCTACACGGTTTTCCTGCGGATGGCCGTGCCGATTCTGCAGGGCCGGCTGTCGAAGGCGAACGAAGGCCTGCCGGAAATCCCGGGCGACGAGCCGGACCTCGCGCCGCAACCACAAGCCGGGCTTGCGCACTAATTCAGCATGGCCACCCAACTCACCGCCGAAGACGCGAAACAATCTCTGACCGCCCACGTCGAGGCGAAAGGCATCGAGGTCTTCGTCAAGTATGGTCCGGGCATGGGCTGGGGCGGTCTGCAGCGACTGCTCGCCGATCGCGCCTACGTGCGTTACCCGTGCGAAATCGAATTCGAGGCGGCGCCGCTCCTGCCGGGCGAATTCGCGCACCCGGTCCAGAAAGGGGCGCGACCGGAGGATGGGTTCACGATGTTTGTTCATCCCATCTTCATGCTGCAGCTCGAGCAGGTGGCCTATCCCGTCCTTTACCAGCTCGTCGCCGTGAACTATGGTGAGTTCGCCTCCTTTGACGAGGCGGAGACGTTCGGCGCCGCCGCGCTCGGGCTGACGCGCGATGAGTATTACGCGGAGCTCTGCGCTATGACGGACCAGCTCGCTGGCTGCGCCGGCGAAGCGGCCGGGACTCCCGTGGAGCAAGGTGAAATGGAGATCCCCGCGCCTGGTTGCGGTGGCGGTGGGTGCAGTTGCGGGTGAAAGATTTTGCCGCGTTGATTCCCAACCCTTGACCTTCCTCAAGGCGTACGAGGCCGGTTGTGCGGTATCCTTTATCCCAATCTCAACTCGCCCATGAAAAACCCGTTCACTCAGCAGCGCTTCACCGCCCTCCTCTCCTGGATGGCCGCCATCGGCGTTTCGTCGCTCACCGGCGCGGACGGCACCAGCCTTCTCCCTGGTAGAGCTGTCGCCGTGGCCGCGCCGGAGCCGGCCTGGCAGGTGGAGGTCAACGCGCGGGCCCGGGTGGAATCGCGTGAACAAAACTTCACCTTTAACCGCAGCGTCGCTTCAGCGACCGACGACACCTGGCTGCTGACGCGACTGCGGATCGGCTTGAAAGGAAAGTTTTCGCCCGCGTGGTCGACGTACGTGCAGTTGCAGGATTCACGCGAGTTCGGTTCGGCCCGGCCGGCTGTGCCATTCGTGCTCGGCAGCGAAGGTGACGATCCGCTCGATCTGCGGCAGGCGTATGTCGAGTACAAGGCGAGTGATTATCTCTGGCGGGTTGGCCGCCAGGTGCTCGTGTTCGGCGACGAACGCCTCGTAGGACCACTCGATTGGAATAATCTGTCGCGCTCGTTCGACGCCTTCCGGCTCACCCTGCCCAAGGTGGGGGCTGGCATGGATATCTTCGTCAGCTCCGTGGTCCAGGTGCAGCCCGGCTCTAAAACCGGCTCGAGCGCCAACCATTCCAGCCGGGACGATCTCTTCGCGGGACTCTATTCCCGCTTTGCTCCGCAGCCCAACTTCAAGATCGAGCCCTACGTGTTTTGGCGGCAAACGACGAAGGACACCCTTTACTCGGCGGGAGCGGCGGGAACCGCACGGCCCTACGATATCCCGCAAAAAATCACGACAGCCGGACTGCGCGTCGTCGGCGGACCTGCCGATAAACTCGGTGGCTTCGACTGTGACGCCGAGTTGGCGGGGCAGACGGGCGAGGCACGAGGCCGGCAGTCGGTGGCGGGCGCACTCGTCTATCCCGGTCCCGCATGGCTCGAGCATCGTGCGTGGGCGCTGCATGGTGGTCTCGGTTACTCGACCAGGATCGGCGGAACGCCATTGCGGCTTTACGCCGAGGTCAATCGAGCGAGCGGAGACCGCGACCCGGCAGACGGCAACACGGAGTCATTCTTGAATCTTTTCCCGACGAACCATAAGTTTTATGGCGGGATGGATGTCTTTGCCTGGAAAAATTTGCGTGAGTTTGCGCTTACTGCCGCGACCACCGTCAGCGGGCTGAAGGTGCGACTCGAGCACCACTGGTTCGCGCTGGATCGCGTGAGCGACACCTGGTTCCGCGCCAATGCGGTCACCGCCGTGCGCCCGCTGACCGCCGCCGCGCGGCAAGCT
>JBKJRG010000851.1:0-3560 GCA_046594805.1 Opitutaceae bacterium
GGCGCATTTGCGCGAGCGGTTCCTCGAGGAACCACGACCAGATGCCGTAGGTTTTGCTCGCCGGGTCGGAGTCCTGCAGCGCGACGACCCGACGGACGACGGCGGTGGCGCGCACGACGTCCTCGGGCCGGCCGGTATCGAGCAGTCCAAGCGCGTAGTTGAGCGAATCGCGGGTGGGATGCACGAATCCGCCCGTCAGGGCCGTGTGATAACCGGGCGACGAAAACGGCCGCCGCACCATCTGCTCCGCGGGATCATACTGGGAGTTCCATGAGGCAAGCGCGCGGTCGAGCCGGGCGAGCTGCGCGGCGTCGGGTGGCGTCCACGCGGCGTGGAGGCCGGTCGCGCTTGCGAGGAGTGCGAGCAGGGCGAGGCCATGCCGCGGGCGGAGGGAGAGGATTTTCATCCTGGCAGAGAAACGAACGTGGCCGGTTTTGCGGCCGCCGGTATCACACGGTGTTGATTCAGAAGCTGAACGTATTCGTCAGGATAAGCCGGCGTGGATCCTGATACCGATAAGTGATCGGCTTGCCCGTGCGCGTATGCGTGTTGTTGACGATGAAGTCGTCCGCATCGAGCACGTTGTCCACGTTCAACTGGATGGTCCAATCCACCTTCTTCTGCCAGAGCTTGCGGCGATAGGCGACTTGCAGATCGAACATCGCCTGGTCCACGGCCTCGATCAACCGGACGCCCTTCTTCTGCCGGCCGTTATACGTGGCGGTATAGCTGCTCCCGGAGGCGAAATCGTATTCCGTGATCGCGCCGGCGACGCGGCCTTTTCGCACCCGCATGCCGCCGCCGAGGCTAAACCCCTTCAGCGAACCTTCTTGGAACGCATAGCGGGTGCGCAGGTTGAAGTTGTGCTTGTTGTCGCCGATGAACCGATTGCCTTCGAAAACGTGAGGGTTGTTGAAGAAGTTGTTTTCCATGTCGACGATCCGCTCGTTGACCGTGTCGGTGTTGATCGTGAAGTCGTCCGTCGCGTGGATCTCGCTCGCGCTGCGAAAATCCTCGAACGGCAGCTTCTCGACTCCCGGCAGGTTGGGGTTTTGCGAGAGCGCGAAGTCGCGGTATTTCAGCCAGAGCGGCTTCCACTGGTCGATGTGCGCCCGCACTTCGCGGGCGATGTTTTCGCGCGTCGACTCCGTGAGCGAATAGTTGAGTGAGATGGACCAGCCGCGGACCGGCTCGCCCACGATCTCGAGCTCATAACCTTTCGTCGCGGCATCCAGCAGATAGCCCTGCGTTTGGTTCGTGTATTCGGACATCTGGCTGGCGAGCGCCGCCTCGGCCGCGGGCAGCCCGCCCGACTCGCTCAACGTCCGCCAGATCTGGACCACGTCGCCGCGGGCGTTGAAGCCGGAGAAACCGACGTCGTTGCGCGCCGTGGTCTTGAACTGCGTGGCGGTGACGAAGAGCCGGTTCTTCAGCAGGTCGAGCTTGATGCCATAATCGCGCGTCATGCCGTCGCGCAGCGGGGGCAAGACGCTGGGATTGGGATCGGTCGGATCGGCGCCGAAGACGCGGATGCCGCCGGGCACGTTGACGCTTTTCGAGGTGTTGTAGAACACCGACAGCCAGGGCGTGAGGTGGGCCACTCCGCCGAGTGTGAAGGTGTCGCCGCTCTTCACGCTGCTGGGCGTGCCGGGCGGCATGACAGGAATCCAGATGCCCGGATTGCCGGCGGCGATGCCGGCCGGATCGCGGATGGCGTTCGTCCCGTAATGTTTGAGCTCGTCGGTGCGGATACCCGCCGTCACCACCAGCCGGTTCTTCAACGTGTAGAGCTGCGCGACGCCCATGTAGGAGTTCAGCCGCTGGTTCCAGTAGTCGTTGTTGCCCTGGCTGCGGTTGATCAGGAGCCCGTAGATGGTGCGAGTCTCCCCCGTGGCGGGATCCTGGTATTGGACGCCCTGGCTCACGGGGCTCGGGCCGGGCATGCGGTAACCGGCATGGTTGAGCAGCGCGAGGTCGGGGATGTAGCTGCGGAAATAGATCCGGTTCACCGCGTTCAACGGGTCCGGGTTGAACGCGCCGCCGGTCGTGACCGAGGGACCATTGAACCAATGGGGCTCGAGGGTATTGTTTCGGTTCTGCTCCTTGCTCCACTCCGCCAGCCCGGCGAGTCGGAGCCGCCCCAACCAGCCCAGCTCCTTTTCGTAGGCGAGGGTCGTCCGGATCTGGCGCAGGTCGCGTTCGTTGGTGCGCTCGTCCACCTTGTTCTCGAAATAGTAGAGATTGGTCGCCGGCTTGGGCGTGCCGTTCGGATAGTAGAGATTCGGGTCGCCAATCACGCCGTAGCGATCCCACGTGGAGAGATTCCGCGTATGCTGGTCATAGCTCTGTTGTGAGACGCCCACCTCGAGATTGAGATCGCGCAGCAGCTCGCGCTGGAGCGTCGCGCTGAAAGACCTCGATTTGAACAGGCCGCCGACCCAGTTGGCCTCCAGCGCGGCCTTCGGATTGATGCGGCCGCGCGCGAAATCGTTTTCCGTCGGGTTGGCCCGCTCTGAGCGGGTGAACCGGAAATAATTTTGCGCGTAAGGAAACGCGTCGCTTACGACGACATACGCACCGCCGGAAATCTCCTCGACGCCGGTGACCTGCGTGGCGCCGGTGTCGCGAAACGGATTGCCGGGCGTGCCCACGTCCCCGGCGGGCAGCGTGAGATTGAAGTTGTTGAAACGCGGCTGGCCCGCCGCGACCCACACCGACATCTGGTCCACCGCGTAGAAAGGCCGCGGCACATAGCGATCCTGGTTCAACCACTCGAAATCCGCCTTGAGCGTGGTCTTGCGATCGATGTTCCAGGTGCCGGTGAGGTAGGCGCGGTCCTGGTTGTTGTGGCCGGCGGCACGCCAGGAGCGGTCACGCCCGTGCAGATACACGGCGCGCACCGCGAGCTTGTCTTTGATCAGAGGGACGTTCGCGTCGAACGTCCCGCGATAGCCGTCCCAGGAATCCACCCGCACCGACGTCTGATAAGCCGTGCGGCTGGTCATCGCTGTCTTGGTGCTGGCGTTGATCACCCCCGCCGGCGAACCGAATCCATAGAGAATCGAGTTCGGACCCCGCGACACCTCCAGCCGCTGGGTGTTGTAGGTGTCGATTTCCCCAAACGTCCGGAAATAGTTCACCGTGCGGGAGCCGCCGGGCAGGCCGCGCACGCGGATCGCGCGCGTCGAGTCGTTGTAGCCATCCGCGACCGGCCCGGCGGCGCGCCCGTCATCCGTTTCCACGCGGGAGTTCATCCCGTATTCCATCGCCTCAATCACATTGGTCGCGGCGATGTCCTTGAGGAACTCCTCGGTCATCGGGCTGATCGCGGCCGCGATGTCCTTGAGGTTGGTCCTCAGCCGCGAGCCGGCGAGGGTGTTCTGCGCCACGTATCCGGTATCCTGGCTCGCACTGACCTCGAAGGGCGAAAGCGTGACGGTGCCGTCGGTGGCGGCGGGCTTCGCGGGGGTCGCGGGTGAGAGCTGGGCGATGGCGTTGAGGCCGGCGTGGGCGAACGCAAGGGCGAGACAAAGTCTGGCTGTAGGCATGTGGCGGGCGGG
>JBKJRG010000441.1:0-3299 GCA_046594805.1 Opitutaceae bacterium
GCTTCGCCTCGGCGTGTTCGAGCGGCCCGCTGACCATAGGCGGCTACTGCCCACAACGCCGCACCTGCCAGCATCATGGATAAGAGAAGCCGCCTATGGTCAGCGGGCCGCTCGAACACGCCGAGGCGAAGCGCGAGGAGGCCGATCAGGAAGAACGTCATGTTGAAACCGCTCAGAGAGCCGAGCAAACTCCCGCGAGCGCCCTGTTGCCAATCTCCCCAGAGATCGGTATGTCCTCCCCGGTAAACCCTGCTGACAACGCTTGCCGAAGCGAGCCTCGAGAAGCTCGTTCCCTGTAGAGCGCCGCGAAGTTCCTGGTCCGCCGCTTCCTTGGCGGGAGATACCGGGCGCGGTGATTGGTAGACCGCATTCGCGCGCTCGACACCCATGGTGGCCCACTGGTAGCTGCCCACGGCAACATTCCACACACCAACGAGTGTGGCGCTGGCGAGCAGCGCAACAACCAGCGCGCGCGTCGACCAGCGCCGAACGAAGAGAAGCCACACGCCGGAATAGGCATAGCCGATCAGGTCGGTGGCGCCAATTAGAGCAGCGGTCACCACGCCGAAGCCCGCTACTCCGAGCAGCCGTCGAAGAAACCGCCAGCGAACTTCCTCTCCGCGCGCGTCCGCCCGGCGCAACTGGATCGCGAAGCCGACCCCAAACAGAAAGGCGAACATCGCGTGGGCCTTGTCCGTGACGAACAACCCAATGGCTTGGTGAATCGTGGCACCAATCGCCCCGCCCATAGCAGAATCGGTAAGGGGGAACAAGCGAAAGGTGAAACCACGAGTGGCGAACACGTAGTAATGGACGACGATCATCCCCAGGAGCGCGAACCCGCGGAGGATGTCGAGCACGTGGAGGCGCTCGGCCTCCACGATGGGCCCTGTTGTGAAAGCCGACGCCGGCGTGGCCGCAGATTCATGGGTCGGGGAAATAATGGTCCTTTGTTTAGGGCTCAGCGTCACTGGCGGCTGCGGTGCAGCCCACTAATTGATTCGGCGGCGAAAAAGAATTTGATGGGCAGGATAGACTGCAGCGGAGCGTAAAAAGCTGCAAGCGGATGCCGCCCGACACGCGTCGGAGCGAACTGGTCCCGCCGCAAGTTCAGTAAGCCGCGGGCTCAGCGGACCGCAACGGCCGCCTAGGGACTTGGCGGGCGATTCCGCTTCGGAGCTGCTGGGACATTTCATAGCAAGCGTCTGCTAAGAATCGAAAGGCCCGACGTCGTGACCGGCTATTGGGCTTTCGTTTATATCGAATCGGGACGGCGGGATTTGAACCCGCGGCGCAGCCATCACCGGAATTTTATGGAATGTTGCTACTTTCCTGGTGAGGAAGCGGCACCAACGCGCGTAAACGACAAACGCCTGACACGCCCCGTACTGATGGTAAAGCCTGTCACCTCGCCAGACGGTGCTCGGGTGAACGTCACGGTGCCATCTCCAGAGAACGTGTCAAGCTGGACCATTTCCAATGGTCTAGGTTGGAACTTGCGTTTACTTGTGGCGAGACGACCCTCGGGTAACACCACAACGTTGTAGATGACGTCCAGTTCATCGCTGCGATATTCGCCGGCATAACGCCGCAGGTCGGCGGCCGAGTCCGACGGGGCCGTCACGCGCCTGAAAACCGCGGTAGCCGACGATGAGGCGTGCAGCTCCTGCGGCGTCCCTGTCACTGCCGGCGGAAACATGAACTCGGTCGACTGTTCGCCCACGCGGAAGCGACCGCCGCCGAGTGGTACCAATGTGTCCGAACTTCCTTGCTCCATCAGTTTCCCGTCCTTCATGACGAATCGCAGGACATCGTCCGTGATCGGGTTCCAGTACGTCCCCGCCAGAGCCGCAACTTCGGCTTCTCCAATCGAAACGGCCGGCGCGAGCGGGGCGAGCAGCGAGAACCCGCCCGATCCCAGAAAGATCTTTGCCACCTTTTTAGCGGCGAGCAGAACAAGTCGGAGAGGACCGAAGTTGCACAATGTCGCGATAGCGAGGTGCTGATCGGGGAATCGAACGACATCGGCTTTATAGCCTCCGGAGGAACCAGCGTGCCCGACGGTCCGCACGCCTCGGTAGGCGCCCAGCCTAAGTCCAAACCCGTAATCCGTCGTCGTTCCATCGTTCAACCGTCCGGGCATCTGCATCTCGTCCAACACCGCCCGCCCGCCTACGCGGGCGTCGACGAAGTTCTGCTCCCACTTTAGCAAGTCGCCAACCGTCGTAAACAGGCTCGTAGCGTCGTCGGACACCGGGATGAGAGTCCTCCATCCGCCTCCGGGCCTGGGCCAATACGCGGATGTGCGCCCTCTGACGATCATCGTGTGATCGTCGTGAAAATGCGTGTCCCGCATGCCAAGCGGACCGAAGATCCGTGTATCCGCGAACTCACGGAGCGACTGGCCCGAGACGCGTTTGACGATGACGGCAAGCAGCGTGAATCCGGTGTTGCTATAGAGGTGTTCCGCCCCCGGCACGAAGTTCAAGGATGTTTGGCGAAGGACCATGTTCAGCACGTCATCTTCCGTGATGACATCATCCTCCCGCCAGCCCGCTAGACTAAGCAGGTTAAACTGATCGCGCAGGCCGCTGGTGTGCGTCAGCAGGTGGCGAATCGTGACTTTCTGCCCGTAATCGGGCAGCTCGGGCAAGTAACGTCGGACATCGTCATCGAGCGAAAGCTTGCCATCGCTCGCGAGGAGCGCGATGGAGAGCGCCGTGAACTGCTTCGAAATTGATGCGACGTCGAAGATCGAGCCAGGCGTAACGGGGACGTCGTACTCGAGGTTCGCCATCCCATATCCGCGCGAGTAGACCTGCTTTCCGTTCTGGCTCACGCCGAGCGCGCAGCCGGGCGAGCGCGTGTTATCCCAGGTCGCAAAGACTGAGTCGATTCGTTGCGCCATTTCGGCCGTGATGGGTGCCCCGCCTTGCCCCCACGATTGAGTTGCCAGGCCCAGCCCGAGGATTGTGACTAGCGTGACTGACTGGAATCGCCTCTGCATCCTGCGCCCCCGAGGTCTGCGATGAATCTTCTCGTTTCGGTTGTGGGACTGGCTAGTAATGTTTAGCCACCGAAAAAAGAATGAGACAGTCAGGATAGACTGTAGCGAAGCGGAAAAAGCTGCAAGCGGATGCAGCCCAACACGCATCGGAGCGAACTGGTCCGCGCCGCAAGGTCAGTAAGCCGCCGGGCTCAGCGGCCGGCAACGGTTCGCTTAGGGATTTGGCGGGCGGTTCCGCTTCGGAGGCGTTGGGCGAATTCATAGCAGGCGTCTGCTAAGAATCGAAAGGCCC
>JBKJRG010000677.1:0-3493 GCA_046594805.1 Opitutaceae bacterium
CTTTGATGTTTTCGGCGACGGCACCGTTGTGATCAAGGCGGCCTACGGTCACACCGAGGGCCATCAGGTGCTGCAGGTGAGACTGGCGCGAACCGGATTGGTCATCCTGGCCGGCGATCTTTATCACTATCAGGAGCAGCGCGGGACGAATAAAGTCGGGCCGAACGAATTCAACCCGGGGCAATCAGCAGCGAGCCGCGCGGCGATTGAGGCTTTGATCAAGAAGACGGGCGGCCAGCTATGGATCGAACACGACGCCTCCAATTTCAAGAAACTGAAGCACGCTCCGGCCTACTATGAATGAACCACTGGCAACGCTAGGCTCATCGCCAGATCACAGGCTTACGGTGAGGGAGGGTCCTGTCTCCGCCGCGCTCAGCCACACCGGGAACATCTCGTATCGACTCGGCCAGACCTTGGCAGCGGACAGAATCCGGAGCAAATCCAAGGGGATGTGGCGTTGGTGGATGGCTCTGGCCGCATGATCGAACATCTTAAGGCCAACGGCATCACGCTCAACGAGCGGAGGCCGCTCGTCGAAGTGCCGCTCCGGTTCGATCCCAAAACCGAGCGATTCATCGGCAATGAAAAGGCAAACGCGCTGCTGACGCGCGACTATCGTCATTCGTTCGTCGTGCCAAAGCTGGCCTGAATTTCGCGTCCCGATTGAAACAAATCAACCCGTGCCCGCCCCGGAGGGACACGCCTTCCTTCATGCACTTTAAGAACCCCACGCCCAATTCCCCCGGCACTTCGTTTCGACGCACGGTCGGACTGTTGACCATTGCTGCCCTCATGGGTGCCTCGCGCGGGCTATCAGCCGACGAACCTCCCGGATTGCTGTTCCGGGAAGACTGGAAGGACAGTCCGCCGGCAACTCCCTTGACGCAGGAGCATGTAGCGAATCCAGACTTGATCGTGACGCGGCACGGTCCCGCCGAAGCCCTAATAAAGAAAAGCCATCACGACAAACCCGCGGACGACCCCTACTATGTCTGGTCAGGCCAGACCGAGCGCAACTGGGCGATCAGTCTGAGGCACAGGACCCTGCTCATCGATCTTACGGGACCCGCGAAAATCCGTTGGCGCGCCAAGCAAACCGGCTTCCGACAGCTCCGTGTCATCCTGAAACTGAATGACGGAACTTGGCTCGTCAGCGACCAGTATGACGGTGATTCGACTGATTGGCGCGTCCGTGAATTCAACGTGCAGGACATCCGCTGGCGCACACTCGATATCGAGAAGATCTGTGAGGGCCAGTGGTCGCCGAATCCCGACCTGAGCATGGTGGTGGAAATCGGCTGCACCGATCTCATGGTCGGCGGCGGGACGCCGGCGTCGTCCCGACTGGATTGGATCGAGGTATCCGCCAAGGCCGTGCCAGCAAACCCTTCAGGTCCCGCTCCCCGGAGTTCGAAAAAGTAAGAGGCTTTCCCAGATACCTCGGCGCGTCGCCGCCGATATGCCGCGGCTATCTATCGGCGAGAAGTTCTCCTTGGAGATAGGCGATTTGTGGGGCCGTCTTCTCTATGCAATTTGTCGGCCTCTGATGCGGGAACTATGGAATCGCAGCATCTTCAATGCTATTCCCGAGGCCGGTCCGGCAGGAACATCCGGTGCGCAGTGGGCTGCCCCCCAGCGACAATTAGAACTCCCCACGCCGGGGAGAAATAATTGTCGTTGCCGAGGCTGCCAAAAGAACTCTATTTGGTCGTGTCTTGGGTTCGCGCAAAGTTGCGGACGGCCTGATCGAAATGAACTATTTGGGGCCGTGATGAAAAGCGCTTCGTGATAAGTTCGCCTTTGTTCTGGTTGGTTAGATTCGTTTCAAAAGTTCGTGGTTTCATCCACGGCGGTTGAAGCGAATGAAGCGAATTGATGACGGGAAAAGCCGTTGCCGGTCCATCATGGTGGCACCCTATTTTGACTCAACTTCGAGTTCCCCTGCGCGCCTCCCGCTGAAAACGGAGATTCGCTTCAAAAGTTCTCAATTTGAATCCATGTCGGGCAGCCATTCGACGCGCTTCGCTTACTCATGGCCTGCGGCCGGCACGACCCGGCACCGCAAGCGCCCGGTTGCTCGCCAACCGACTGTTGGTGGAGCGTCCGGCTTACTACGTCCCGGTTTTTCCGGGCCACAAGGAACGCGGGGTGCAGGTAGGACGTTTAGCCCCCAGCCACGCCCTGCGTGTTCACGTAGAGCGAGAACATCGAGGTGCTGGCGCACATGAACAGCCGGTTTCGCTTCACGCCGCCGAAGCAGAGGTTGGCGCAGCGCTCGGGCAAATCGATCCGGCCGATCGGTTTGCCGTCCGGATTGAAGATGGCGACCCCATCGAGCCCTTCCGCGCCCATGCCCCACCCGACCCAGAGGTTTCCGTCCATATCCACCCGCAGGCCATCGGGAGTGCCACTCGGTTCCGCCGTCACCAAGGCGCGGGAGCCACCCAGTCGCGTGCCACCGCCGGCGACTTCGTACGCCCGAATCAACCGCGGCGATACGCCCGCCTCGACGATATAAAGTTTCGACTCGTCCGGCGAGAAGGCCAGCCCGTTGGGCCGGTTGACGTCGCCGGCGGCCACGGCCAACTGACGTGACGTCGGATCCCAGCGATAGACGTTGGTCGGCAGCTCCGGCGTGGCGACGTGCCCTTCATAGTTACCGAGGATGCCGAAGGGCGGATCGGTGAACCAGATCGAACCGTCGGACTTGCACACGACATCGTTCGGCGAATTGAGCGGCTTCCCCTCAAACCGGTCCGCAATGATCGTGATGGTGCCATCGTACTCGGTGCGTGTCACGCGCCGGGCATCGTGCTCGCAGGTGAGCAAACGGCCTTGCCGGTCGCGCGTGTTGCCGTTCGCATTATTGGATGGCTGCCGAAAAACGCTCGTCGCACCCGTCTCCTCCTCCCAGCGCATGATCCGGTTGTTCGGGATGTCGCTCCAAAGCAGGTAGCGTCCGTCGCCGAACCACGCCGGGCCCTCCGACCAGCGCAGGCCGGTGGCAATCCGCTCCACTTTGGCCAGGGCCAGACGATACTTCGCAAAGCTCGGATCGAGACTCTTGATCGACGGATCGGGGTAACGCTGGCTCGGCTGCCATTCGGCCAGCACGCGGGGCACGGTGGCGAGCGCGGCGGCCGCGGTGCCCGAGCGAAGAAAAGTACGACGGTGCATGGGGTATGATGGATGGCGGATTTCGGATTGCCGATCGCGGATTGAAAAACGCAGCAAAGACGCGCGGCTCGATTCGGGCAGGGGGAAGCCGAGCGTGCCCCGAATGAACGATAGTAACAGAACAAAAAAATCCCGTGACTACCGGGGTGTGGACAGGGCAATGTGCCCCTCTCCCATGGAGATAAGCCGGTGCCTGCCGCTGCAAATCGCCCGGCCCGCCCATCTCGGGCATTGACGCGCATTTTTCCTCCTCGTTTCCTAAATCGCTATGCCCGAAACCAAGAGCGGCGATTCCCGGCCACGTTATAAGCGC
>JBKJRG010000487.1:0-7073 GCA_046594805.1 Opitutaceae bacterium
GATTTTCAACTCCCCATTTTTCCATCGCCCCTACCTGCTAGTCCGGGCCGGGTGCTCTGCAGTTGTTCGTTTCTTGTAGGAGCCTGCTCGTACGCGATAAGGATCAGGGAAAATCGCCGGCAATAAGCAGGCTCCTACAACGGCAAAGACGCGTGAGGCCAGAGTGTGGCAAAGATGCTTCCATCCCTTTTAACGCCTGTACACGAACTGCTTGCACCGGCGCGCCCAAGCTCCTCGTCCATCCGGGGTTAGTAGGGGGGACAAAATATCCCCCTCACTCCCTCAAGGGTTTACCCTATTTGTACCGCCACCCGTTTGCCCTGAGCGGGGAACTAAGCAGTTTCCTACCGCGTCAAACCGGTTGGTTTGGGAGATGTGCTTTGTCAGACCGCGGGAGTGGTCGGCGCATTATCGCGGGCTAAATATGTTACGATTAAAGCCGATCTTCTTCGCCGCCCTTGCGGCTCTCTGGACTCTGCCGGCCGTGAGGGCGGTGGAAAACACTTGGGATTACAGCGTGCAGGTCAGCGCCGTGGTGCAGTCCTCGCCGCCGCGGATCACCCTTTCCTGGCCGCAGGACACGAAGGGCCCGGTCAGCAATTACACCGTTTATCGCAAAACCCCCACGGACACTTCCTGGGGCGCAGGGACCTCGCTTTCCGGCACCGCCACCACGTATATCGACAACAACGTCGTCGACGGTGGGGCTTACGAATATCGCGTGGCCAAATCCGCCAGCGGCTACTCGGGCCAAGGCTACATTCGCAGCGGCATTAATGTGCCGATCGTCGACCAGCGCGGAAAGATCGTCCTCGTCGTCGACAACACCATGAGCACGCCCCTCGCGGCGGAGCTCGCGCGGCTGCAGCAGGATTTGTCCGGCGACGGCTGGGTGGTTCTGCGGCACGACGTATCGCGCAACGATTCGCCGGTGAACGTGAAGGCGCTCATCAAGGCAGCCTACGCCGCCGATCCCACCAACGTGAAGGCCGTGTTCCTTTTCGGTCACGTGCCTGTGCCCTATTCCGGCAAGCTTAGCGCCGACAGTCATCCGGACCACATCGGTGCCTGGCCCGCGGATTTATTTTACGGTGACATGGATGGCACGTGGACCGACTCCTCGGTCGACTGGGTCCAGACCGGCCGGCCCGATGCCGAGGACAACGCCCGCCACACCAATCGCCCCGGCGACGGCAAGTTCGACCATAACACGTCTCCTTCTCCTGTGGAGCTGGAGGTCGGCCGCGTCGACCTCCATCGCATGTCGAATGCCGACTACTGGGGCATCGATGCCGTTTTCCCGACGGAGACCGAGGCGCTGCGCCGCTATCTGAACAAGGATCACAATTTCCGCCATCGCGTGACCAACCCCGACCGCCGCGCACTCGTGGGTGATTATATTGGCTACTTCAACGGCATCGCGCCCGCGCAGGTGGCGTCCCGCAATTTCGCGCCGCTCGTCGGCCCGAGCAACATCCGTAATCTCAATATCGAATACAACGATCAGCGCGGCGTTTGGATCAACGCATCCGCCAACAACTCGTACCTCTTTGCCTACGGCGGTGCGCCTGCGGGCTACGGTGCAGTCAGCGGCCTGGGTAGCGCCGGTCCGTCCTTTGGCGCGCCCGTCGCCGAGTTTCTCAGTCGCGATGTTCGCAACATTGTCACCATCTTCTGGGGCAGCTACATCGCCGACTGGGATCATTGGGACAACGTCCTGCGCGCCCCGCTGCTCAACAACCACGGCCTCGTGACGCTTTGGTCCGGCCGTAACGATTGGAATCTTCATGCGCTCGGCATGGGCGAGACGTTCGGCCACTCGGCCCGCCTTTCGCAGAACAGCAACGGCCTGTATGACGGGGGCGCGAAACCGATTTGGGTGGCTCTGATGGGTGACCCGACACTCCGTATCCATCCTGTAGTGCCAGTGTCAAATCTCACGGGCACCCTCAGCGGCAGCACCGTGGCGCTGGGGTGGTCGGCCTCGACCGATGGCAACATTGTCGGCTACCACGTCTATCGCGCTGCCAGCACGAGCGCCACCGCGACCTACACCCGACTGACGTCCTCGCCGGTGACGACCCTCGACTATTCGGACCCCGCCGGCAGCCAGACCGCCGTTTACATGGTTCGCGCGATCAAGCGCGAGATCTCGCCCAGCGGTAGCTATTTCAACCCCAGCCAGGGCCGCTTCTGGTCCCCGACGGGTGGCACGGTAGTACCCACGCCGGCACCTCTGCCGCCCACCACCGTCGATATGACTCCGCCCGCGATTACGGTGACTGCGCCGAGCGCTGGCGCCTCAGTTTCCGGTGCCGCGGTCAGCGTCACGGCCAACGCCTTTGACAACGTGGGCGTGGTCGGCGTGCAGTTTAAACTCGATGGGGCCAACCTCGGTTTCGAGGACACGGCGGCGCCCTACAGCGTCACGCTGAATTCCACGACCCTCACCAATGGGGCGCACAGTTTGACAGCGGTTGCACGCGACGCCGCAGGCAGCACTGCCACCTCTGCGACGGTTTCGTTCACCGTCAGCAATACGACGACGACGACGACGGCCGGGGGCGCGCCGCCGCCACCAAATGGCACCGAGACGGTGTATTTCGATGACGACATTCCGATTAATTCGACGCCCTTCAGTGAAGGTGGCGATACTTGGAACTGGGTGACAGCGAACCCGACTCCGTTCTCAGGCACGAAGGCCCATCAATCGGCGGCTGTTGCGGGCCTGCATACGCATTCCTTCAATTGGGGTGGCACGATGAGCGTGAACGCGGGCGATCGCCTCTACGCGTACGTCTATCTCGACCCGGCGAACATGCCGTCCGAAATTCTGATCGGCTGGTGCTCGGATGGCTGGGAGCATCGCGCGTATTGGGGCGCCGACCGGATCGGCTGGGGCACGAATGGCACCGCCGGCCGTTATTACGCCGGCGCGCTGCCCGCGCCCGGAAGCTGGGTGCGTCTGGAAGTTCCCGCTTCCGCGGTGGGCCTCGAGGGCCACACGGTTCGCGGCATGACGTTTGCGCTGGTCGATGGCCGCGCCACTTGGGATCGGACGGGCACGGTCCTGGCGGGCTCGGCCACGACTTCTACGACAACGACGACAACGACAACGACGCCGACAACGACGACAACTACGCCGACAACCACGACGACGTCGACAACCACCACGACGCCAACGACCACGACCAGCAGCGATTTTGTCTGGCTCGACGATGCCTTGCCCGCAGGTGCGACCGGCACCGCGGAAGGTGGCGACGCTTGGAATTGGGTGACCGCGAATCCAGCGCCCGCGTTTGGCACAAAGTCTCACCAGTCGAATAACGTGGCGGGGATTCACTCCCACGGCTTCGGCTGGGGCGCGACCATGACGGCGCTAACAGGCGACAACTTGTATGCCTACGTCTACATCGATCCCGCGGCGCCACCGCGGGAGATCATGTTGAGCTGGCGCGCCGACAGCTGGGAGCACCGCGCGTATTGGGGCGCGGACTTGATCAACTGGGGCAATAGTGGCACGGCCGGCCGGTATTACGCCGGCGGTCTGCCTACGGCGGGTCAGTGGGTGCGACTCGAAGTGCCCGCCCGCGCCGTCGGCCTCGAGGGCCAGGTCATCTCGGCCATGACGTTCACGCAGTTTGACGGTCGCGCCACATGGGATCGCGCCGGCACGGCGCCCGCGGGTGCAACTGCACCGACGGTCGGCACTACCACGCCCACCACGACCACGACCACGCCGACAACGACAACGACAACGACAACGACAACGACAACCACGCCGACAACGACGACCACGCCAACGACCACGACGGGCAGCGATTTTGTCTGGATCGACGATGCATTGCCTGCCGGCGCGACCGGCAGCGCAGACGGGGGTGACGCTTGGAATTGGGTGACCGCCAGCCCGGCTCCCGCCTTCGGCGCCAAGGCCCACCAGTCCACCAACGTGACTGGCATCCACTCGCACGGCTTTAATTGGGGCGCGACCATGACGGTCCTGGCGGGCGACAACTTATACGCCTACGTCTACATCGATCCCGCGTCTCCTCCCCGAGAAATCATGTTGAGCTGGTCCGCGGACAACTGGGAGCACCGCGCGTATTGGGGCGCGGACTTGATTAACTGGGGCGCTAGCGGCCAGGCCAGCCGGTATTATGCCGGTAGCCTGCCGCCAGCCGGTCAGTGGGTGCGACTCGAAGTGCCCGCCCGCGCCGTCGGCCTCGAGGACCAAGTGGTGAAGGCGATGACGTTCACCCAATACGACGGTCGCGCCACGTGGGATCGCGCGGGTACAGCGCCCGCCGGTTCCGTGACGACGACCACGACCACGCCAACCACGACCACGCCAACCACGACCACGCCAACCGCGACCACGCCAACCACGACGACCACGCCAACGACGACAACCGCGACGCCCATTGACACCTTCGTGTGGTTTGATGATGCGCTCCCGGCTGGCGCGACGGGCATCGGTGTCGGCACCGAGACCTGGAACTGGATCACGAGCGGCCCGACGCCGTTCTCCGGCACCCGGGCTCATCAATCGATCGCCGCGGCGGGCTTGCACGAGCACTACTTCGCCTGGGGTTCGACGATGGCGATTAACACGGGCGATAAGCTGTTCACCTACGTTTATCTCGATCCGGCCAACCCGCCGACGGAGATCATGTTGAGCTGGAACAACGGCTCCTGGGAGCACCGCGCTTATTGGGGCGCGGACCGTATTCCTTACGGCCAGGCGGGGACGGCCGGCCGCCACTACGCCGGCCCTCTGCCGGCCACGGGCCAGTGGGTCCGGCTGGAAGTGCCGGCCAGCGCCGTGGGCCTGGAAGGCACGGCCGTCCACGCCATGTCGTTCAGCACCTTCGACGGCCGCGTGACCTACGATCGCACCGGCACCGGTAAATAGTCGTCCGCACATTCAAGGGCGCCGTCTCCGGACGGCGCCTTTTTTGTGTCGATACCCGACCGGAGAACAGACGCCGGACGCCGGAGGCCAGAAACCGGAAACCGGAGACCAGAAACCGGAAACCGGACAGGGTAAGCACTCTGCGCGGTCACCCGCAGGTAAAGGGTCAGGCTCCGGGTCCGGGCTGCTGGCGCATTCAGTCTGACCGGTTGCACGTTTCGGCCTGTCCCGGTGGGTGGAAGACTATTTCACGGCGGGCGTGGGTGACCGCGAGTGTTGCAACAACCACGCGTAAAGCGCGGGGTTGTTGTAGGTCTCGGTCCACGAGTCGTGCTTGGCCTCGGGGTAGACCGTGAGCTGCACGTCGGTGACGCCGGCTTTTTTCAGGGCGGCGACCATGGTCTCGGATTCTTCGAGGGGCACGGTCGGATCTTTCGCCCCGTGGAAGGCCCAGACGCCGAGGCTGGTGAGCGCGGTTCTCTTTTCGCGACCGGTGCGGCGAATATCCACGGTCGAGCCGCCGCCGCAGACCGCGACGATGGCGGCGAAGCGCTCAGGGTATTTCATGGCGACGCTCCACGTGCCGTAGCCGCCCATGCTGAGGCCCGTGAGGTAAATGCGGCTGGGGTCAGTTTTGTGTTTCACCATGATCTCGTCGAGGAGGCTGAGCACGCCGTCGTCATCCCACCAGACGCCGGAGGGGCACTGGGGTGAGACGACGATAAAGTTGGCCTTGAGCAAGGCGGCCGATTCTTCGCGTTGGGTGCGGGCCTCGGTCGTTTCGGGAACGGGCGGCGCGGCCTTCTTGCCGGGTGCGGATTCGGCCGGTGGCACGGGGCCGCGGATGAGTTTCGGCGGACCGTGGATGGCGACCTTCCACGGATCGGTGCCGCGCTCGCCGGCGCCGTGCAGAAATAGAATCACCGGCCACTTTTTGTCGGCGGTGGCATTGTAACCGGTGGGCAGCGAAAGGAGGTATTGGTAGCCGACCTTCTTGGTGATGGTGCGCTCGAACGAGGCGACCGTTTGGGTTTCGGCCGCAGTGCCGATGGAGCAGGAAACGCCGGTGAAAAAAACGGCGGTGGCGAGGAGAACGGGGAGGCGCATGGGGAAAGGAAGAGAAAGGGAGCGACGCCGGTGCGGGGAGTCAGCACTGAAAATGAGCGCGGCGGAAACGCTCCCGGAAACTGCACTCGCAGCGACCTGGTCATACTTTGATCGGCACCGGCCCGGCCCTCAGAGTAAATCCTCGCACCTGCCCAGTTCACCGTAGACTCGGCCGCCAATGACCTACCAGAAACCAGAACCGTAACAAAAACCGGCTCGACCCCGTTGCCGGCCCTGCCTCCCGATCCGGTGGCGGATGCGGGTGGGGAACGTAATGTGGGAGCCAGTGGAACACCTCAGCCGGAACGATTCAATTGAATCAACATTCACCAATGAACCGGCGGAAACCTTTTGGTGTAGGGCTGGCGCTTGTCGCCACGCCGCAATTTCATTCGACAAACGGCACGCCGCAAGCGGCGGCCCTACATCGGACTGAATCGTTCCGGCTGAGGGGTTCTGCCGGCCCGCATAAAGCGGACTCGACCTCGCGAAACACCCATGTCCGATAGTTCCCGCGATTGATGACGTGATAGATTGCGCCCGGATATTCGAGCCGGAGTTTGTAGGCCATGCCGGATAACTCAGCCGGCGCCGATTGCCGCCGCCACCGTCGCCTCTACCACGTTTATGGTATCACCTCAGACCGCCACCAAACCGCCGGCGCAGAAAAGACAAAGGGTAAGGCCTGAGGTCTTCTGGCTGCCCTCACGCCCAAGCGGAACCATATCTCTAAATTATTGTGGTGGCAATTTTTCGATGGCGCCGATACAAGTAAAACCTTTCGAGTGGTAGGGTATTATTGAGGCGCAGGCCGACACGAAAACTTATGTTGCACGTTTTACTGCTTCTTGCGCTTCTTTTCTCAACGGGGTGCGTATTTCACCAGCCGCGCCCTATTGGAGGCCCAGTTGACCGACCACTGACTATTGCGCATGATATTGTTGGTCTATATAGAGATGATAGCGAGTTCCGATGGCACCTTCGTTCGAGTGAAGCGATATCAATGATCGGTGCAATGGAATGCAGGATCAGCCTGGATGGAACATCAAATGGG
>JBKJRG010000766.1:0-12081 GCA_046594805.1 Opitutaceae bacterium
CTCGCGCTGCTTGTCATTGGCCTCGTCGGTGCCCTGCTCTGGTTAGTCCGCGCGCCGCGAGACCGCGTTGACCCGGACCGCCGTCCATCGCCCGCCGGCAACGCGGCACCCACGGCCAATCCGGCCCGAGCGCCCACGGACGCGGCGACGACGTCCACCGGAATCCCGGCGGATCAGGCGGCGCTCGCCGTGGCGCTGAAGATAACCGATCCGCGTCACCGCGCGCGGGAATTCGGCCGTAACTTTGGGCGCTGGGTCGCTCACAATCCCGATGCCGCCCTATCTTATTTGCGGCAGATGCCGCGCGGGGCGGAATTCTCCCAAGGCCTGCTGATGGTCCTCGATGCGATCAGCCGGCGAGAGCCTGCTCGCGCCTTCACGCTCGCGCGCGAACTGGTTGCCACGCGTGAGGAACGCGCGTTTTACAGCGCGACTTTCGACCGGCTGGCGCAGGAAAACCTCCTGGGCGC
The DNA here is from genome assembly GCA_046594805.1 of Opitutaceae bacterium. GTDB lineage: Bacteria > Verrucomicrobiota > Verrucomicrobiia > Opitutales > Opitutaceae > ER46. The sequence goes on from JBKJRG010000766.1 coordinate 471, forward strand.
CCTCGACCAGCTCGCGGCCGTACCCGCCGGTGAAGCCCGCGAAAATGCGGTTCGCGCCCTCGTCGATGTATGGACCCGCACCGATTTCGATACGGCGCTCGCCTGGGCGGAGCGTCTTCCTCCTGGGGGCGAACGCGCCGCGGCCGTCGAAGCCGCGCTGCATGAGCTCGCGACAAAAGATCCGCTGCGCACCATCGAGATCGCCCGGCAGTCGCTCCAAGGCCCGGCGCTCGATCGGAGCGTGCTGCGTGCGCTGCAAGCGCTGACCGCAACGGATCCGCCGGGCGCCGCGGGACTGGTCGCGTTGCTGCCACCCGGCGAGTTGCAAACGCTCGCCACGGCCCATGTGGCCCGCGCTTTCGCCGAACGTAATATCGAGGCAGCCCTCGCCTGGATCCAAACGCTGCCCGCCGGCACCGCGCAATGGCTCGCCCTGAAAAACGTCCTCACCGGCTGGGCGGCCAGGGACGCGGCTGCCGCCGCAGGCTATGTCACTGCGCTCACGCCCGGCCCGGCCCAGCACGACGCTGCCGTCGTCATCGCCGGGATCGTGGGTGCGGCGAATCCGGCGGCGGCGATCGCGTGGGCGCAGTTGTTGCCGGCGGCGAACACCCGGCCGGTGGCGCTGACCCATATTGCCGACGCTTGGGCCCAGCGCGATCCGGCGGCGGCAACACGCTGGACGGCCGCGCAGCCCGCGGGTGCCTTGCCCACGCCGGCCCTGACTGGACCGCTCTCCTACTGGGTGCTGCAGGACCCGGCGGCCGCACGCGAGTTTGTCCACTCCCTGCCGCCGGCCACGCAAATCACCGCCGCACGCTTTGCCGCACCGCTCCTCGCGCAGAGTGATCCCGTCGCGACGCTGGCCTGGGCGCAGTCGCTGCCGGCGGCACTGGCGCGGGACGCCGCGACCGCCGCCGCGTTTGCCCGCTGGCTGGACAACGCGCCAACCGCCGCGCGGAGCTGGCTCGATTCGGCGAATCTACCTGCGGAAATGAAGGCACGCCTGCTGCACCGTTGAGGCGGCGTGCACCGTGCCGCTTGACCGGGGAAACCTCCGGAGCGATCCTCCGCCTGTGTTGTTCGCCGAGCATCGCCTGTTCCTCGTGAAGCGCACGCCATTCCCAGCGTTAGCCCTGAACCTGATCCTGGGTCTGCTGTGCGCCGTCACCGCTCACGGCTCAATCGGGCCGACGCTGCAAATGCAGCTGGGCAATCCCAGCAATGCCACGGCCGACTCCACGAACCGCGCGCACTTCCTGATTCAGCGCGCCCAGTATGCCCTCGATTACGCCGACACGACGCGCCAGCCGAACTGGGTGGCTTGGAACCTCACCACCAGCGACGTCGGCGGCAGCGGCCGCTCCCCCGACTTCTTCGTCGATACCACGCTGCCCACCGGATTCTATCGGGTGCTCACCACCGACTACTCCGGCTCCGGTTATGATCGCGGGCATATGTGCCCCTCCGCCGATCGCACGGCGACGACCGCCGATAATCAAGTCACTTTCTGGATGTCGAATATTGTGCCGCAGACACCCGACAACAATCAGGGCGTCTGGGCCAGCTTCGAGACCTATTGCCGCACGCTGGCCGCGACCGGGAACGAACTCCTGATCGTCAGCGGCCCGGGTGGCTTCGCCGGCACGACCCTGGCCAGCGGCGTTGCGATTCCCGGCTACACCTGGAAGGTCGTCGCCGTTGTTCCGCTCGGCCCCGGCACCGCGCTCAGCCGCATCACGGCGGCGACGCGCGTGATCGCCATCAAGATTCCCAATGTCGCCGGCGTCCGCAGCAATCCCTGGCAGCAATACGTCACCTCCGCGGCGCAAATCGAGACCGACACCGGCTACATCTTCTTCACCGCCCTCCCCGCCTCCGTCGCGGCTGCGCTCCGCGCGAAGGTCGACGAGCAGACCACCGCGGGCATCCCGCGCATCGCGACCCAACCTGCCGCCCAGTCCGCGACGCTCGGCGGCACGGCCACGTTCACCGTCTCCGCTACCGGCAATGCCCCGCTCACGTACCAATGGTCGCTCGACGGCGACGAAATCGCCGGCGCAACCGCTGCCACCCTCAGTCTCACTAACATCCAGGTCGCTCACCTCGGCGGCTACTCGGTCGTCGTCACCAATGCCCTCGGCTCCATCACGAGCGCCGCCGCCGTGCTCTCGCTTGGCTCCGGGTCCGATTCCGGTGCCATCTCCTGGGATTTTTCCGCTGCCACGCCGGCGAGCGCCCTCCCGCCCGACGTGACCGGCGGCACCATCACGCAGGGCAACAACAACGGCACGACGGCGCTCCTCACCAGTGTCTCGGTTGCGAGCGGCTACGCCGGCGTTTCCGGCGGCAACAACGCGGGCGCCGCCGCGCGCGTGGGCGCGCTTGACCGGACCGCCGGGACGGGCTCGGCGTTTTTCGAATTCACGTTTACCCCCGCCTCCGGCCGGCAGCTCATCGTCACGTCCCTCAGCTTTGGCGCCCGCAGCACCGCCACCGGGCCACAGGCGTTCGGCGTGTTCACGAACCTCGACAATTTCACCACGCCGATCGTCACCGGACCGCTCGCCGCCAATAGCGTGTGGACTTTGATCGCGCCCACCTTCCCGGCGTTCGCGGGCGTGCCCGGCTCCGCGCTGACCATCCGCATCTACGGTTACGCTGGCGTCGGCAACGCGGGCGCCGGCACCGCCAACTGGAGAATCGATGATCTCAAGCTCGGCCTTGGGGTCATCGCCAACACCGCCACTCCACCCGTCATCACTCGCCAGCCCGGCAATATCACCGCCATCGCCGGCCGCACCACGACGCTGGCGGTCGTCGCCACCGGCACGCCCCCGCCTACGTTTCAGTGGCGCAAAGGTGGCGTTCCCATTCCCGGTGCGATCGGCGACACGCTCACCCTTACCAACGTCACGCCCGCCCAAATCGGCGCGTACTCCGTCGTCGTCACCAATTCCGCCGCGAGCATCACCTCGACTACGGTCGCTCTCACGGTGCTCCGGCGCAGCTACGCCGGATCTTATTTTGGCACCATCGGCGCACCGGCTGGTAGCGGCTCGCCCAGCGGCGGATCGTTTGCCCTCTGGGTTCGCGAGGACAACACCGGCGTATTGCTCGGCTATGAGCGGATTCCCGCCTTCCTGGGCGATCTCCCCGCTGGCGGCTACGTCGATCACACGCGCACCTATCTCAGCCGGAAAGTGTCAGTAGACGAAAATGGCGCCTTCAACTTCGAGGCCACATCCTATATTCCCACCTCGGCGTTTCGTGGCGGGGTGATTCCCAACCCGCCCGTCACCGCACCGATCGCTCCGCTCACCGTATCTCGAGCCACCTTTCGGGGAAACATCTCTGACAACGGCACGCTGACCGGCTTCCTCGGCGCTTCGACTTTGGCCGCCACCAAGTCGCCCGACAACGGACCTAACGCCGCCTTCGCTGGCTTTTACCTCGCCGAAGTTGCCGGTGGTTCCGCGGAGACCCTCGCGATCGTCAGCTCGGCCGGCCAGGCTTTGGTCGTCGTGCAGACGAGCGGCACGATCGACGCCGGCACCGGCTCCGTCGACGCAGCGGGCAAAGCGTCGGTCACAACCTTCGGATCGCAATCCGTCGCCGCCACACTTGACGCCACGCGCAGCGCGTTCAGCGCCAACCTCACCGATGGGCAGGGCTCGACCATGACGTTCGCCGGCTTCGCCGAAAGCTCCCCCGCCCTCGCCGCGCAGCGCCTCGTCAATCTCTCGACTCGCGCCAGTGCCGGCACCGGCGATCAGGTGGCCATTGTCGGATTCGTCGTGGCCGGGCTCGAATCGAAATCCGTGCTCATCCGCGGCATCGGCCCCAGCCTGCGCAGCTTCGGCGTCCCTACCGCGCTCGCGGCTCCCCGCCTCGATCTCATGCGCGGCTCCACCGTCATTGCGACAAACACCGGCTGGGGCACCAGCGGCAACACTGCCGAGCTCGCCAGCGCCGCGTTGGGCTCGGGCGCGTTTCCGCTCGCCGCGAACAGCGCCGATTGCGCGATTCTCACGACGCTTGCGCCCGGCAACTACACGGCCGTCGTCACCGCTTCCGATGGACGCGCGGGCGTCACCCTCGTCGAAGTCTATGATCGCTCCGGCGGCTCCAACCTCCAACGGCTCGTAAACGTCTCGACCCGCGCCTCCACCGGCACCGGCGACAACACCCTCATCGCCGGCCTTGTCGTCAGCGGAACCGCGCCCAAGCGCGTGCTGATCCGTGCCGCCGGCCCCTCGCTCGCGACCTTCGGTGTCCCCACGGTGCTGGCCCGCCCGCAACTCACCCTCTTCTCCGGCTCCACGGTCATCGCGCAGAACGCCGGCTGGAGCGCTTCGGCGGACACCGCCGCGATCGCCGAGGCCGCGCTCCGGGTGGGCGCGTTTGCGTTCGCCTCGACGAGCGCGGACTCCGCGATCCTCATCAATCTCGCGCCCGGCGCCTACACCGCGCAGGTCACGAGCGTGGACGGAGCCACCGGCACTGCATTGGTCGAGGTCTACGAGCTGCCCTAGGAATTCCTTTTCCCCGCGAGAATCGTCTCCGCGCGCCAGGGCGTGGCTGCGGCATCCTGCCGCAGGATCAGGCGGGAAACATTTTTCAAACCAGCGTCTTGAGGACAAGCCGCTCCACCTCTCATCTTCGTCGCGTGCCCGCCTCCGAAAAAATTCTCGTCGCCATGTCGGGCGGAGTCGACAGCTCCGTCGCTGCGCTGCTGCTGAAGCAGCAGGGTCACGCCGTCGTCGGCGCGTACATGAAGAACTGGATCAACGAGGACAACATCGTTGGCGACTGCCCGTGGCAGCGGGACATCGAGGATGCCCGCGCCGTCTGCGATCAAATCGGGATTGAATTCCGCGTGGTGAACCTGATGCGCGACTATCGCGAGCGCGTGGTGGGCTACCTCCTCGACGGCTACGCCCGCGGGCTCACGCCGAACCCCGACATCATGTGCAATCGCGAAATCAAGTTCGGGGTGTTTCGCGCCTGGGCGAAGGATCACGGCTTCGAGGCGGTCGCCACCGGCCACTATGCCCGGAGAGTCCCGCCCGCTTTTCACGTATTACGGGAAAATGGAACTTCAACGGATGAGACCGCCGCACTGCTCGAGGGCGCGGATCCCAACAAGGACCAATCCTATTTCCTCGCGCTGCTCTCGCCGGAACAACTGCGCGACGCGCGTTTCCCGATCGGGCATTTGCAGAAACCGGAGCTGCGCGCCATCGCCCGCGAAGCAAAACTGGCGACGGCCGGAAAGAAGGACAGCCAGGGCATCTGTTTCATCGGCGAGGTGAAGATGCCGGACTTCCTTCGCGCTTACGTGCCGGATGCCCCCGGGCCGATCGTGCGTGCCACCGACGACCGGCACCTCGGCGAGCATCGCGGACTGCATTTCTATACGCTCGGGCAGCGCAAAGGCATCGGCGTCCCGTCCAACACCGACCATGAAGCCTATGTCGTGGTGGGGAAGCGCGCCGGCGATCGGGCCTTGCTGGTCGCGTTCGATCATCCCGATGCGCCCGGACTTTTTCAATCCGAGGTACGCCTCCATGCGCTGTCGTGGCTCAGCGAACCGATCACCGCTCCGCGGTCGCTCGAGGGCCGGGTGCGCTATCGCGATCCGCGAGTCGCGCTCGAATTCACCCCGGAAGCGGGCGACACCGCGCTCGTGCGCTTTCGTGAACCGCAACGCGGCCTCGCGAGCGGCCAGATCCTCGCGTTCTACGAGGGCGAACGCCTGCTGGGTGGGGGCGTGTACACCTGAGCGCTGGCGGGCGGGCACGTCCCCCCTGCGCCACCATCCTCCCTCCGCGACCGTGCGCGGGTTGCGCCGACGCGCGAAACATCGCCCGGTTCCATCGTGAGATCGTGGCGGTAGATTTTTCCAATGCCACCCCGAAACCCGCGCTCTTACTTCATCGACGCCAGCGCCAGGCTCAGCGCGAAGCCGAGAAACACGATGCCCAGCGCGCGATCGATCCAATGGCCGTGCCGGAGGAATCGCTGACGGACGTTGGGGTGCGCAAACACCACCGACACCATCGAAAACCACGCCATCGTCGCCCCTACCATCCATGCGCCATAGCCGGCCTGAATTAACTTGGGCGTCTGCGGGTTCACGATCAGCACGAAGAGCGAAATGAAAAAGAGCGTCGCCTTCGGGTTGAGCGCATTGGTGAGGAATCCCATCACAAACGCGCGGCGCTCGAGCCCCGCCGTGGGTGGGTCGCCCGCTGTCCCGCCCGGCGAACCCAGCTCCGCCGTTCGCGGTTTTGCCCGCAACGCCTGCACGCCCAGCCAGGCGATGTAGGCCGCGCCGGCGTACTTCACGGCTTTGAACCATCCTTCCGAGCTGCGGATCAGGAGCCCGAGCCCGAGCAGGGAATAAGTGACATGCACGAGGATCGCGGTGCCCACGCCGATGCTGGTCCAAATGGCAGCGCGGCGGCCGTGCACCAGGCTCTGCTTCAGGACGATCGCGAGATCCGGACCCGGGCTGGCAACGGCCAGCAGATGCGCCAACGCGACCTGGGAAAACTCGATCAAGTAAGCGTGCATCGCAACGCCGAGGCCGGCGTTAGAGCGCGCTTTCCTTGAACTTCGGATCCGCCATCAATCGATCCAGCTGCTTCTCCTCGATAAACACCCTCACGATGCGCTGATCCCCGAAGCGCTTGGCCGTTTTATCGAGCAGGGCGCGCGCATCGTCGACCCGGCCCAGCAAAGCCAGCACGTAAACCTGCTGCAGCGATGGGCTCGCATCGGTCTTCTCCTTCGATGCCTCGAGCTCGTACGCGCGCAGCGCTCCCTTGTAGGCGTCCCGCGCGAGATCCTTTTTGCCGAGTTTCATTCGCATCGAACCCAAGGTCACCCAGTAGGACCCGTTGTCCGGGTCGAGCGTGACCGCCTTGGCCAGCGCGGTCTCAGCTTCGGCCCAATTGCGCAGTGTCAGCGAGAACTGCGCCTCGCTCGCCTGGAGCGCGGCTTCCTTGCGCTGCAGCTCGGTGATTTCCTTTTTCCTGGCGCGACAACCCCCGCCCACCCCGAGCCCGATTACCACCGCGGCCAGAAAGAGTACAATGCGCGGAATTTTCATGGGGAGCTCGCTATCGATATGGTGGCTCCCCGCGGTCAAATCAAGCGTCACCACGCCCGCGGACCGACCTCACATGTCCGGGGGCACGTTCGCGATGGCCTCTTCGATCGTGGTCAGACCTTCCTTCACCTTGAGAATGGAATCCTGGTGGAGCGTTTTCATCCCGCCGCGCATCGCGATCTTCTTCAACTCGGCCGCCTCGGCCTCCTTGTTGATCGCCTCGACCAGCTCTTCATTGCTCACCATCAACTCGTGGATGCCGACGCGGCCCTTGTAGCCGTTGCCGCCGCATTTTGGGCAGCCCTTGGGGCTCGGCTTGAAGATCTGGCCGCTCCAGCCGATCGCCTTCTCCATGATCTCTTTTTGCCCGCCCTCCGGCGTGTAGGCGACGCGGCAGGTCTTGCACACCCGACGCATCAGACGCTGGGCACAGACACAGAGCAGCGAGGAAGATACCATGAACGTCTCCACTCCCATTTCCGTCAGGCGGGAAATGGTGGTCGGCGCATCGTTGGTATGGAGCGTCGAGATGAGCAAATGACCAGTGAGCGCGGCCTCCACCGCGATCCCGGCCGTTTCCTTGTCGCGGATTTCACCCACCAGGATGATGTCGGGGTCCTGGCGAAGAAAGGAGCGCAAGGCCGCGGCAAACGTCAGCCCGATTTGCCGGTGCATCTGCATCTGGTTCAGGCCCGGCAGCGTGTATTCGATCGGATCCTCCGCCGTGCGGATGACGATGTCCGGGGTGTTGATTTCGTTGAGCGCGGAGTAGAGCGTCATCGACTTGCCGGAGCCCGTCGGTCCGCAATGCAGAATCATCCCGTACGGCTGGCGAATGCACTCGCGATACTTGGCCAGGTTCTCCTCCGAAAAGCCCAGGGCCGGCAGGGGCAGGGTTGTCTTCTGCTTGTCGAGAATACGCATCACGACGCCTTCTCCGTGATTCAGCGGCGCGGTTGAAACGCGCAAGTCGAGATCGAGATTCTTCTTCGTGTATTGCTTGAAGATGATGCGTCCGTCCTGCGGCAACCGGCGCTCCGAGATGTCCAGGTTGCACATGATCTTCAGGCGGGCGACCAGCGCCGGGCCCACCTTCTTCGGCAGCCGCAGCTTCTCGCTGCACACGCCGTCAATCCGGTTGCGGACGATGATTTCCTTTTCCTGCGGCTCGATGTGAATGTCGCTCGTCCCGGAGAAATAGGCGTCCTCGATAATCCGGTTCGCAAGCTGGATGATGGGGCCGGACTCCTCCGTGACGTCCTCCTCCTTGAGCTCGCCGTCGCTGGAGGAACCGAACTCCACGCCGATCTGCTGCACCACATCGTCGAAGCCCGCCGCGCGATCCTGGCCCTTGTTGAACTTGTCCTTGATGTCCTTTTCCCGCGCCAGCAGCCGGACGACGCTCTTGCCCGTCATCTCCTGGATCTTGGTCGGCAGCGTGACCTCGAATGGATTCGCGAAGGCCACCAGCAACATCTCCCCGACCTGGCCCACCGGGAGCACCAGGTTTTCCTGGCAAAAATCCATGGGAATCCGCTCGAAGGTCTGCGGCGTCACCCGGTAGTGCGCGACATTGAACGGCGAAAGGTTCAGCGAGCGCGCTTTGGCCACGAGGCACTGGAACGCCGAAACCTTGAATTCCTCCTGCAGCAGCTTGTCGAGCGCGTCACCGCTCAGATCGTCTGGCCGGCCGATCAGGCCGGTGCGTTGGTCGCTGTCGAGCCGGCCCATCTCGACCAGCTTTGAAACGATCTGGAGCTGAATTTTTCCGAGCGGCATGGCTTATTTGGCGGGAGCGGGAGCGGGGGCCGCGGCCGGAGTGCCGGAGCCGGATGTGGAAAGTTTCTCGAGATAGTCGGCGATGGCTTCCAGCGTGGTGCCGAACCAGAGGATGGGCCCGCCGATTTGCTTCTCCCAGAAGCTGCGCACGGCCGGACTCAGGTAGTAGGCGGTCGCGACGAAGGAAAACTCCTCCTCCTTGTCGAACGGCACCGACCAGGTCGCCCAGCACGCTCCGGTCTCGGTCTGCTTTCGCACCTCCTCCGGCACTTCATAGTCACGCAGGTCCACCAGGCCCACCCCGTCGGTCTCGACCACATGGTGCAACACATCGTCCTCCTTCAGCACCTTCATGTCGTACGCCAGGATGCCCAGGATCGTGGCCTGGCGGGGTTGATCGCCGGCGACGACCTCGATCAGCTTCTCGTTCGCGGTCTCGAGATCCTCGATTTTGACCAGGTTGTGCTCCACGAGGGCGGCGCCGAGCAGCCGGTTGGCGCGCATCAGGAGCGGACGATGTTCTTTCGACATGGTTGGAAGTGGACGTTGGCTCAGGCGGCTGCGGCACGCGACGCTTTTTCCGACCTGCGCAATTTCACGACCCGTTTTAGCAACTCTTTTTTGAGCAGGGGCAGGCCGTCGCCGGTCAGGCACGAAATTTCGACGACGTCCACGTTCTTGTAGCGCTTCTGAAACTTCACGAGCTGCGCGGCGGCCGCGGGAATGTCCATCTTGTTGGACACCACCAGCCGCGGTTTCTCGAGCAAAGCGGGATCGTAGAGCTCAAGTTCTTTCAACAGATGCTTGTAGTCGTCACGCGGGTCGCGGGCATCGGTCGCCGCCATGTCGACGAGGAAGATCAGCAGCGCGCAGCGCTCGATGTGCCGGAGGAAACGATGACCCAGCCCGCGATTTTCATGCGCGCCTTCGATCAGTCCCGGAACGTCGGCTAGCAGCAGCCGCTTGTGCCCTTTTACCTCGTCGTTATATTCAATCACCCCGATCTGCGGGTGCAACGTGGTGAAGGGATATGCGGCCGTCTTCGGGTGCGCCTTGGTGATGCGGCCGGTGAGGGATGATTTGCCCGCGTTCGGAAACCCCACCAACCCGACGTCGGCAATGCTCTTGAGCACCAGCCGATAAACGCCCCGCTCCCCTTCCAATCCATCGTTGGCTCTTTTCGGCGCGCGATTCGTCGACGTCTTGAAATGGTTGTTCCCCCACCCCCCATTGCCCCCTTTGCACAGCACGATCGACTGGCCTTCCTCGATGATTTCGGCGACCACGCGGCCCGACGCTGTATCGGTCACGACGGTTCCGAGTGGAAGCCGGAGGATCGCCGGCTTGCCTTCCCGCCCGTGGCAATCCTTGCCGGTCCCGTGCTCGCCGCGCTCGGCACGCCAGTGCGGCTGGTACTTGTAGTCGACGAGGTTGTTGGTGTTGACGTCACCCACCAGAAGGACGTCACCGCCCTTGCCCCCGTCGCCGCCATTGGGCCCGCCCCAAGGCTCATATTTCTCCCGGCGAAAGGAAACGCAGCCGCGCCCACCATCCCCGGCGGCCAATTTTACGGTACACTCGTCGACAAACATGGACTGACGATGCAGAGGACGGCGAATTTGCCAAGGGAGGCCTGCGCCTTTCGGCGAATGGTCGAAAGTGGACCGATTCGGAATCGGCGGTAGCGTAAGGCGTGCGCCTTTCGCCGAAGGACGAAACGCTCACGCGTTCCGCTACGCGAATGCCCGCCCGAGCCAAAGCACCCGCCGACCTAAACGCTGATCTTGATCCCCTTGCGCAGGTAGGTGGGCACGTCGAGATCCTGGCCGTCGAATAGATTGCGGTCGGTCTTCTCGAAATGGCCGCGGCTCTCCACTTCACCAAATCCAAACTCATCCTGCGCGGCCTTGGCCGCATGCGACGCCTTGGCGGATGCGGTCGGCGCCACCACCATCCCCGGGGCAGCCTTGCTGTTCGCCGGTCCGGCGACCGGGCTGGCCGAGCCCGGCTCAGGCCGCACCACAAAACCTGATTTGCTGCGACCGGGCAGGAGCGGCCGGCGCGGCGCCAACGCCCGGCTGCCCATGTCGCTCGTGCCAATGACGCATACTTCGATCCGGCCGGGCATGCCTTCGTCGATCACCGCGCCCATGATGATATGCGAGTCGCGGCCAAACTGGTCGGTGAGCGCCGTCATCAATTCGTTGACCTTGGGCAGAGTCAGGTCGGCGCCACCCAGGATGTTGACGAGCAGGCGGTCGGCCTTGCGCGAAAATTCCGGCGTGTGCAGCAACGGGCAAAGCTTCAGGCTGGCGAGCGCGTCGGTCACGGCATTCTCGCCTTGCCCCTCGCCGAGGCCAAAAAGGGTTTTACCCCCCCGGGTGTGAAAGGCCTGCCGCAGGGTGGCGAAGTCGAGATTGATCAGCCCCGTCTTAAAGAGCATGGACCAGATCGATTTCACACCGCGGCCGATCCATTCGTCGGCGCGCGCAAACGAATCGAGGACGCTCTCGTTGTCCATTGCCTCCTGCAGGAGGACGTCGTTCGGCAGCGGGATCACGGCATCGCACACCTGACGCAGGGCGCGCAGGCCCTCCTCCGCCTGCTTCAGCCGGCGCCCGCCTTCGAAGCTGAACGGCATCGTCACAAAAGCGATCACCAGCGCGCCGGTCTCGGCCGCGATTTCCGCCACGACCGGCGAAGCGCCGCTGCCGG
>JBKJRG010000804.1:0-5580 GCA_046594805.1 Opitutaceae bacterium
CTTTCGTTTTGGCTGTTCAAACGCCTTTACCGTAGGTCAGCGCGCTTGCGCGCGCCAAACCGCGCTCGCAAGCGAGCTGGCCTACATTTACGCGGCCAAAACGAAAGACCGTGGGGTTCCGCCCCGTCTCCCGGCAGCACGGGCATCAAAAAGGGCGTGCCCTCCGCAATCGCGTGCGTCTGCTGCGCGGCGAGTTTCCATTCGATCCGAAAATACCCTTCGCGTCTGGCCCGGGTGTTCGCCGACATCACCGGCACAAATAGCGCACACTCGCGGATCTATTTCTTGATCTCCGCGTCCCACGCATTGCCGCCGCGCAGCTCGCTCTGGTCGAACCACACCTCGACGCCCGCAGCGCGGAGCGCTTCGCAGATGCGCCGCGCCGACTCGTCATCTTGCGAGGCGTAGGAAAGGACTACGGCTTTGTTTTTCGCGGCGCTCATTTCGGCGCCGAGTCCGGCAGATTCATTTTCTGCAACAACGCCGGCCAGCGCGGGTCGGCGCGCAGGTTTTTCAGGATCGGATCGTAGCCGGCCCACGTCAGGCCGGCATCGCGATCGCGGTAGCCGCGTTCGAGCCATTCGAAGGCACGGTCCGGCTGATTGCGAAAAGCGTAGGCCTCCGCGATCTGGTAGGCGCCGCTCTCGGCAAACTTCGTCTCCATCTCCCGCAGCGCCGCGTCGGAATCGGCCGACCGCCCCTGCGCGTGTCGCACCATGGCTACGCAGGCGAGTTGGAAAAGATCGCCCTTCATCGGCTCGAGCGCCTTGGCGGCGGCCTCGACGTGGCCCTGGAGCAAATGGGCGAACGTCAGAAACACGTAGCCGTAACGCCCCGCCGAGTTCACGGCGATCATCCGCTGCGCGTGTTGCTCCATCTCGGTCCAGCGCCCGGTCTGCAATAAACTCTTCGCGAGGCTGTAGGCGGGACCGAAGGCGAGGGGGTCGAGCGCCACGGCCTTGCGGCTGAGAGCCAGGGCTTGTTCAGCATGGCCCACGGTTTGCGCGACGGTGGCGGACATTCCGATGACGTAAACGTTGTTTGGCTCCAGCACCAATGCGCGTTGCAACGACGCCTCCGCCTGCCCCCAATCCCACGCCGAGAGGAAATGCACCAATCCCAGCGCGTAGTGCGCCTGCGCCAGTTCCGGATCGAGCGCGAGGGCGCGGTTGGCCGCTTCGCTCGCCAGGCGAAAACCCGATTCCACCGGGATCGCGCCCTGCCCGGCCGACACGCCATAGCCGATGGCGAGCAACGCCCACGTCAACGCCGAGTTGCCTTCGCGTGCGAGGGAATCTTTGTAGAATTGAATGCCCTGCGCGTATTCGGTCGTGGCATCGCGCGCGAAAATGGCCTGCCCCCGCAGCCTCAGCGCGTAAGCCTCGGGATCGACCGTGCGCGCTGGCGATTTCGTCCCGAGCTTCAGCTCCAGATTTTTGGCGATGAGTCCGGCGATTTCGTCCTGCACGGCAAAGATGTCCTTGAGGTCACGCGTAAACGTGTCGGACCACACGTGAAATCCACCCTCGGCCTTGACGAGCTGCGCGGTGATCCGGACTTTGCCGCCCGCTTTCCGCACGCTGCCCTCGACCACGTAGGCGACCCCGAGCTGCTTCGCGATTTCGGGAATCGCGACGTTCTTCCCCTTGAAGGAAAACGCCGACGTGCGGGCGGAGACTTTCAGCCCGGGGATTTTCGCGAGCACGTTGAGCAACTCCTCGCTGATGCCGTCGGAAAAATAGGCGTTGTCCTTGTCGTCGCTCAGATTCGCGAACGCCAGCACGGCGACGGATTTTTGGTCGATCACGGGCACGGGCGTCGCGGAGATTTCCTTCTTCGGCTCCGCCAGCAGTGCGACGATTTCCGGACCGTCGCGGAACGGCGCCATGCGCGCATCAACCTGAAACAGGATGCGCAGGACGGCGCGGCTCGCCGGCATTTCCGCGGCCTCCTTGAGCAAAGCCAGAGCCGACGGACGCTCCCCGAGGAGCAGGCCCAGCCGGATGGGGCCGCTCCACCAGGAATTGTTGAACGTCCAGCGATAGGGCCGCGGCAGCGACTGGAACACCACCCGCATCGTGGCGCGCGCTTCATCGCGACGATCGAGACCGAGCAGCGTCCACGCCTCGGCCCGCCGCGGCCGCAGGTCGGTGGGCGTGCGGGTCTTCTCGCGCTGAATTTCGGCGAGTGCGGCCTCGTATTGCAGGCGCGCCAGATCCTTGCGGCCATCGAGCGCGAGCAGGTCGCCCATGAGCAGGGCTTTCGGACCGGTGAAATCGAAATCGGTCAGCCACGAGTCGGGCAAATCGCCGAGCTGCTTGAGCGCCGCCGCCGTCTCGCCACTGATGCCGGCGTAGATGCTCAGCGTGTGCGCAAAGCGGGTGTTGGTGCGCTGGCGCTCGGGCACGCGATCGAGCCACATCTTCATGCCGGCCACGTCGGCGTGCACCTCCAGCGCGAGCCAGCTTTTCCACACCATCGCGAAGGCGATCGGCGCGAGCGCGAGCGTCTCGTCGAGCGCCCGCTCCATTTCCACGAGGCGGTTGGTGTCCTTGTAGCGGCGCGCGATATCGTAGCGGACGAGCGGGTCGGTCGGAAACTGGGCCACCATCCGCGCGGCAAAAGCGTCCAACTCGGCGTCGGGCTTGGTGCGCACGAGGGCGTTGAGGAGCGCCCGGTGATAACGCGGCTCGGTGGGCCTGAGCTCGATCGCGCGGCGCAGCAATTCCTCGGCCCGGGGGAGTTGGGCGTTGATGAACCCCAGATAGCGGCCCAGCGTGGCCTGCGCGTCGGCGCTGTCGGGCGCGAGCTGCGCGGCGCGTTCCGCGAGCCGCTGCGCCAACGCGCGCCGAGCCTGCGAGGTGTCGAAACCGCGCACTAAAAACTCCACCGCGATCTCCGCGTGCACCGTCACCGCTTCGGGATCGTTGGGGCGTTGGACTTCGACGCCTTTCACCATGTCTTCGGCCAGGGCAAAATCTTCGGTGATGGCATCGAGCGAGTAAACGAGCTGGTGCGCGCGCTTGAGATCGGGGTCGCGGGGAAATTCCGCCGACGTTGCCCTGGGCAACGCCGTCGTGGCGACGCGAGCTGGCGTCGCGGGTGCGGCTGGCTTCGGGCGCAGGGCGAAGAAAAGTCCGGCACCGATCACGACGAGCGCGCTGAGCGCCAGCGTCCACATCGGAATTGTTTTCACCCCTGTCGGAGTCGCAAGTTTTGCTGGGGCCGCGACGCCCTCGTCGCGTTGGCCGGGGCGAGGGCGCCCCGGCTCCATCGGCGGCGTGGTGCCTCCCGCGAGCAATTGCACGACGCGCTCGCAAAACTTCGATGGCGTTTCGCCGCCGGGCAGTCGCGTCCACTGCACGTTCATGAACGAATCGGGCACGAGTGCGTCCCAATCCTTCGTGTCGTCGACGCACACCGGCACGATGAACGGCGTGCCCTTCGCCATCAGGTGCGTGCGATCATCGGCGAGTTTCCATTCGAGGCGGAAATACCCTTCGCGCCGCGCCTGCGTTGCCGTCGAGACGACGGGCAGGAACAGCACGCAGTCCCGGATCTGCCGCCGGATTTTCTGATCCCACGCATCGCCACCGCGCAGCTCGCTCTGGTCGAACCACACCTCGACGTCGGCGGCGCGCAACGAGTCGCAAATGCGCCGCGCGGCCTCGGCGTCTTGCGACGCGTAACTGAGGAAGACGGCTTTGTTTACGTCGCCGGTCATGAGACGAGGCCTCCCGGATTGACCCAATCGTTCTGGCAACTATTCTTCACTCCATGTCCAAACTGCTGTCCGAAATTGCCCGCGATGCACTGGAACTTTCCATCGCCGAACGCAGGACACTGGCACGAATCCTTCTCGATGTCTCGGAAGCAGATCATGATTTTTCGCCTGAGGTCGAAGCGTCGTGGGAGCAGGAGATCATGCGCCGCCTGCGCGCGGTCGAAAATGGCACCGCGAAGTCCCGCCCTGCGGCGGAAGTCTTTGCCGATCTCGACCGTAGATTTCCCTGATGCAGACGCGGGTTGTCGCGGAGGCGGAATTGGAGCTCGCGGCGGCCATTGGCCGCTATGAGGAGATCGAGGCGGGGCTTGGACTGCGGCTCAAAGACGAAGCGCGGGCGGCCATTGCGTGGGTTGGCGAACATCCGACGCTGCCGCGGATCCGTCCTCAAGGCTATCGCCGCGTCAATCTCAAGGTGTTCCGCTACTATGTCGCGTATGCCATCGTGAACGACACCATCTGGGTGCTGGCCATCGCGCACGGTCATCGCCGTCCTGAATTCTGGATCGAGCGGAAATCGAATACCAGTTAAGCGGTCGATTTTTCCGACTCGTGCCTGCGTGTTCGCCGAGATGATCTGCATGAACAGCGCACATTCCTTGATCTGCCTGCGGATCTTCTGATCCCACGCATCGCCGCCGCGGAGGTCGCTCTGGTCGAACCACACCTCGACACCGGCGGCGCCGGAACGCTCAACGCTCAACCCTGAACGCTCAGCGCTCAAGTGACCACCTCCCCACCTTGAAAGTTGATTCGGTCATCGAGAGTTAAAAGTTAAACGTTGAGCGTTGAGCGTTTGTGCGCAGCACGCCTGCGTCTTGCGAGGCGTAGCTGAGGAAGACGGCGCGGGGCCGGTCCGCCGTCATGAGGGCGCGATCATTTTCAGCTTGGGAAAGTAGGTCCGATAGCGTGCGGCGTCGCGCGTGAGTAGCGTATGCCCTTCGACCAAGGCGTGCGCGCCGATATAGAAATCGGGCAAGGGCGCCGACCGCGCTCCGCCCTGCCGGCGATAAGCGACGAAGGCCCGTCCGGCGAGGAAACCCGCCGCAAAGGGTAACGCGAGCCGCGCGAAACGCTCGACGGGCAGCACCGCATCCACCGCTGCGGTGGTGGCATATCCGATCGCGACCTCCGCGTAGATCACGGGATTGATCGCCAGCGGCGCACGGTCCGCGGCCGCGGCTAACGCCTGCGAGGACCACTCGAACCACCGCTCATCCTCACTCAGGACGTCGATCAGAACGTTGCTGTCGACCAAGGTGCTCACCGCTCCCCCCGCGTCATCGTCATGACCTCATCTGTCTTTAGGGCACCCTTCCAGCGACCGCGCATGCCGGCCACGAGCGCGGCCCCCCGCCGTGCCGGCGTCGTCGCTTTCTTCAGCAGCACGCCGCCTTTGCCATCGCGGACAAACTCGACGTCGGTGTTCGGCAGAAATCCAAACTCGTCCCGCACGTCCTGGGGAATCGTGACCTGGCCCTTGGTCGTGATTTTCATGATTCTTACCGTACAAGCGCCCGGTATTACCTGTCAACCGCCCGGCCCGTGCGGAACCGCGGTGTGCGTGCGCTGGGCCGCGAGTTTCCCTTCGCGGCGGAAATACGACCTCCTCGGCCGGTCCGCTCGTGAACTCCAAACCCCAAACTCAAGACCAAAAACCGCGCGCGGAACGCGAGCGAACCACGGTCTTTCGTTTTGGCCGCGTAAATGTAGGCCAGCTCGCTTGCGAGCGCGGTTTGGCGCGCGCAAGCGCGCTGACCTACGGTAAAGGCGTTTGAACAGCCAAAACGAAAGAC
>JBKJRG010000815.1:0-2543 GCA_046594805.1 Opitutaceae bacterium
GTCTTTCGTTTTGGCTGTTCAAACGCCTTTACCGTAGGTCAGCGCGCTTGCGCGCGCCAAACCGCGCTCGCAAGCGAGCTGGCCTACATTTACACGGCCAAAACGAAAGACCGTGCCCCGCTCCGGCAGCCCGCCAACTCTAGGCTTTTCAAACCCACGGAGAGGCGTAGGTTGACCCGTTCATCATGGAGAAAACGTTCATCATCTTTAAGCCTGACTGCATGGAGAAGCGTGTCGTCGGGACCGTGCTCAGTCGATTCGAGTCGGCCGGCTTCAGTGTCGTCGGCTGCAAAATGGCGCGCCTGTCCGCGGAAGTGTTGCGCGAACACTACGCGCACGTGGCGACCAAGCCGTTCTATCCCGAGATCGAAAAGTTCATGCGCTCGCGGCCCGTCATCATGATGGCGCTGCAGGGCGACAACGTGGTGCAGCAAGTGCGGGATTTGCTCGGGCCGACCGATTCGCGCAAGGCGGCCAAGGGGACGATCCGCGGGGACTTTGGCACGGAGATGATGAAGAACGTCGTCCATGCCTCGGACAGCGTGGACAATGCGAAGGCGGAGCTGGCGCGGTTCTTCCGGCCGGACGAACTGTTTGTTTGATCGGCAGGGCGCGTTGGTCGCGGCGGGAGGGCCGCGACCAAAGGGAAAACAGGAATCCATCTTTCCTCTTTTTCTTAATCCTTCTCTCCCGGCCGAAGAGAGAAAGAGAAAGATTAAGAGAAAGAGAAAGAACCCGAATCCCTGGTATCGTCGCGAGATTCGGCGCGGAATTGGCATAATCTTGCGGTTGCCGGGAGCAGGGCCCTGACTGCGCCCGATGACGCATGCGCCGACTATCCTGGTCGTCGAGGACGAGGAGGATTCCGTCTTGCTGCTGGAGTCCGCTTTTCGCCGCGCGCAATTCACCCATTCCGTCCATCGGGTGGCGCATGGTGCGCTGGCGATTGAATACCTGACCAGCGTCACCACGCCGAACAAGGATTTGGTGCCGCTACCCGCGTTTGTGCTGCTCGATTTGAAACTCCCGATTGTCTCGGGGATTGAGGTGCTAAAATGGATCCGGGCGCACCCGATCCTGCATTCGGTCATTGTCATTGTTTTCACCTCGTCCACCGAGGCGGCGGACGTGGCGGAAGCGTACCGCGCCGGGGCGAACTCGTACCTCGTCAAGCCCACGAGCCTCGCGGCGCTGACCGAGGTCGCCGCCGGGCTGCGCGGTTACTGGCTCGGCCTGAATGTGCCGCCGCATTCCATCGACCAGAGGTAAGGGAGCGATCGCGGGTGCAGCGGCGGAAATTTGCTCGCCGCGCCCCCACTATGCGGGAGAATGTGCGCCGAACCACCCCGCGACGCCGTCGCTTTCAACCTCCAAATCATGACCATCAAATCCTATTCCTCCGTAGTTTTCCTCGCCGCGGCACTGGCCGGCGTGTCGCTCCTCACCGCCCAGGAGAACAAGCAGGACGGCGCGCCCAAGAAGCAGGTCGCAGCCAAGGGGCGCACGAGCCCGCACGAGTCGACATACGCCCGGGTCGGCGCCAGCCGCACCCTGGTTTCAATCACCTATGGCCGCCCCTATTCCGCCAAGGGCGGCAAGGGCGAGGCACGGAAGATCTGGGGCGGCCTGGTGCCCTATGGCAAAGCGGACCGCCTGGGTGCCGATGAGGCGACCATGATTTCGCTGCAGCATCCGATCGAGATTGGCGGAAAGACCATCCCGGCCGGCGTGCACGCCATGTATATCGTCCCGTCCGAGGAGGGCGCGACGAAGCTGGCGTTCAGCTCCAATGTCGCGAAGTGGGGCATCCCGGTCGACGAATCAAAGGACATCGCACGAGTCGACCTGACCAAGGAAGCGCTGGACGAGTCGGTGGATCAACTCACGATCGCGGTGGAAAACAATCCTCCCGGCGGCGTCTTGAAGATCAAATGGGAGAAGACACAGTTCTCGGTGCCGTTCACGGTCAAGGCCTGAGCCCTGTCTACTCAGCTGGAATTCAGAGCGCGTCGCATGACGCGCTCTTTTTTTGGCCGCATTCGGCCGACCGCATCACAGCCGGCGAAAGCGCGGGTGCAATTTTTGCCGCAACTGCTGGACCGTGACCGCCCGCTCGTAGACTTCGGCGAAGTCATGATGAGCGGGCCGCAGTCCTTTGCCGGTCTTGACCGCGACGTGCGTGATCAACACGCGATGCTTTTCCCACAGCTCCTCGATCTGCTGCTGGCATGCCGCCAGGAAATCATCGAGGTACTGGACGAACAACACGCGCTCGCGCGGGGCATCGGCTGTCCCACGGCGACCGAGCAGGACGTAATAGGCGCATTGCGACGGGTGGAAGAATTCCCCGAGGTGGCGCTTGGGCACAACTTTGAAGCCGGGAAGCTTCGCCGGCTGAAGCGGGGCGGTATTCACGTCGCGACCGTAAGACTCCCGACTGGGCGTAGCCACCGTAACTGGATCGGAAATCTTGTAACGTGGCATCAGGGAATATCCGCGGGTGATTGAAAATCCAAGTACCGCAAGGCAAACCCTTTCGCGAA
>JBKJRG010000830.1:0-3050 GCA_046594805.1 Opitutaceae bacterium
GGACGTTGTTCATCACGTATTCGTCGACGGGCTCATGGCAGAACAACACCTCGAGATTGCGCGCCTTGAAGCCTTCGAGATACGGGCCGTTCTCGATCGCGGCGCGGTTCGGGCCCATGAGATAATAAATTTCCTTTTGGTCGCTCCCCATCCGCGACCCGTAGTCGGCGAGTGAGGTGGTCTTGCCTTTTTCGGTCCGCGACGACTCGAAGCGAAGGAGCTTCGTCAGTTGCTCCTTGTGGGCAAAATCGAGGGCGGCGCCCTCCTTCACGAAGTGGCCAAACTCCTGGTAGAATTCCTGGTAGGCGTCCGGCCGGTTCTTGGCTTCCTCCTCGAGAAACTTGAGAAACCGTTTCGTGATGACCTTGTTCAGCTTTTCGATCAGCGCCTTGTCCTGCATCGTCTCCCGGGAAATGTTGAGCGGCAGGTCCTCGCTATCGACGACGCCCTTGAGGAAGCGCAGCCACTCGGGCAGGATGTCCTTGGGCTTGGCGTCGATCAGGATCTTGCGGCAATAGAGGGACACGGCCGGCTCCAGCCGCGAGAGGCCGAGCTTCTCCGAGTTGTCCTTCGGCACGAACAACAGGGCGTTGATCGAGAGGGGGGCGTCGGCGCTGAAGTGCAGTCGCAACCGCGGCTCGTCGAAGGCGTGCGATTGGAACTTGTAGAACTCGGTGTACTCCTCGTCCTTGATCTCGTTCTTGCCGCGCAGCCAGAGCGCCTGGACGGTGTTGATCCGTTTTCCGTTCAGGTTGATCGGGTAGGAGACAAACGCGCTGTAGCGTTCGAGGATCTCCTTGATCTTCCACTCCGCGGAGAATTCCGCGCAGTCATCCTTCAGCTCGATCACGATCTTGGTGCCGCGGCGCTGGCCCTCGCTTTCCTCGATCTCGTAGGTGCCGGAGCCGTCACTCGTCCAAACGTGGCCGGGCTCGCTGGCGCGCCAGGAGTGCGAGTAGACCTTGACTGATTTCGCCACCATGAAGGCGGAATAGAAGCCCACGCCGAACTGGCCAATCAGGTTGGCGTGCTTCGCGCCGCCCTCGCCCAAGGCCTGGAGGAATGCCTTGGAACCGGAATGCGCAATCGTGCCCAGGTTTTCCACCAGCTCGGCGCGGCTCATGCCGACGCCAAAATCCTGGATGGTGATCGTCTTGGCCTTGTCGTCCGTGGTGAGGTTGATCTCGAGCTCGAGTCGATCGTCGAAGATCTCCTTCTCGGTGAGCTGGGTGTGGCGCAGCTTCTCCAGGGCGTCGGAGGCGTTCGACACGAGCTCGCGGACGAAAATCTCCTTCTCGGTATAGAGGGAGTGGATGACGATATCGAGCAGCTGCTTGATCTCGGCTTGGAACTCAAATTTTTGCGGCGTGGCGGACATAAGGGGAGGAGGTTGACGGAGTTGAAAAGAGGGACCGAAAGATTGAGCCCGCTAGTTTAGCGGAGATGGTGAAAAATCAAGCTGGGGAACGAGCTGTCCCAACAGCGGGCAGCAAGCCATCGGCCGGCGGAGGCTGGTTAATCCTTGCCGGCCGGGTCGGCGAGCGGGCGCTCCACCCGGAGCCGCCGGACCCGTTCAGCGCTGACATCGGTGGCGGTGACCTTGTGTTCGCCGATGGTGAAGGTCTCGCCGCGCTTGAGTCCATGGCCGCGGTGGCGTTCGGCCCAAGCGGCGACGGTCTCACGCGGCTGCCATTCGAAGGCCCAGCCGGTTTCGGCCTGCAGCTCGCGCATGCTGAAGAGCCCGCTCACGACGATGGCCGTGTCGGTGTGCTCGAACACCGGGCCTCGTCCGAGATCGAACTCGTCGCGGATATCCCCGACGATTTCCTCCAGGACATCCTCGAAGGTGACCAGCCCCAGCAAGTGATCCTCCGTGTCGAGCACCACGGCGAGATGGCTGCGCGAGGTGCGGAAGAGCTCGAGCATGGTGTGGATGGGCGTCTTCAGCGTGAAGGTCAGCGCCGGCCGGATGAGCGGCTCGAATGAGGCATCGGCGCCCAAGGCATGAATCTGCCACAGCCACTCCCGCACGAGTAGCATGCCTTTCACCTCATCGAGGGTGCCGTTGCAAATCGGGAAGCGGCTGAAACCGCTGGTCTGGGCGATGCGCAGATTTTCCGCGATGGGTTTGTCGAGCCAGAGCGCCACGACCTGTTCGCGCGCGCGCATCACCTGTTGCGCGGTCACGGCCCGCAGCCGGACCGAGCGTACCATCAGCCGGTTGATCAACGCATCGCCCGGGTGGGCGTGGCGCGCCTGGCTGAAGACGTATTCGAGTTCTTCAGAACTGAAGGCGTGTTCGCCCTCGCCCGCGGGGTCGAGGCCGAGCAGGCGGAGGAACCGGTTCGCCGTGCCATTCAGCAGCCAGATGAACGGGTAGAACAGCCAGTAGAAAATCATCAGCGGCGCGGCCGCATTGATCGACACAGCTTTCGGTCGTTGGATGGCGAGCGACTTGGGCGCGAGCTCGCCCAGCACAATGTGGAAAAACGTGATGAATCCGAACCCGAGCGCGAACGAGATGGACGAGATGGCCTTGGGATCCGTGATGCCAAGACTGGCGAGCCAAGGCGCCAGGCGATGCGCCACGATGGGCTCGCCGAGCCAGCCGAGCCCGAGGCTGGCCAGCGTGATGCCGAGCTGGGTCGCGGACAGCGCGGCATCGAGGTGCTCGGTGGCGCGCAGGGCGAACTTCACCCGCCAGCCGCCCGTCTTCGCCATCGGGCGCAACTGGCTGGCCCGCACCTTCACCAGCGCAAATTCGGCCGCGACGAAGAATCCATTCGCTAGCACGAGCGAAAACAGCAGCAGGAACTCGAGGACGATCTGGAGGGCTTCAGGCATACAGGCGGCCCGTTGGCCGAACGAAAAGGGAACAGGCTGCCGGGCCCGAATGCCGGGCTCAATCGATTTCGGAACCCGTGGCTGATGGGGTCATGGTCTTTCGTTTTGGCTGTTCAAACGCCTTTACCGTAGGTCAGCGCGCTTGCGCGCGCCAAACCGCGCTCGCAAGCGAGCTGGCCTACATTTACGCGGCCAAAACGAAAGAC
>JBKJRG010000519.1:0-6284 GCA_046594805.1 Opitutaceae bacterium
CAAAGAGTCCGCCTTCGGGCGGGCTCTTTTTTTCGCCTGCGTAAGCTGCTTCGTAAGCGTCCGAGGCAGTGCCTTGTTGACGTCTCGTAATGGTCACGTTTCTGACGGCATCGCTGAGCTGCAGTGACCGTAATGGTGGCGATTACTATCAGAGCTCGGACGCCCGGCCGCTAATCGTCACCCTTCTGATGACGCTCTACAATGGCTGCCAGCCGGCTGGCGTCAGAGGTTGTAGGCCAGCTCGCTGAGCTGGCTCCGCACCCGCCAGCTCGGAGGCGAGCTGGCCTACAATTCCGATTCAAAAGCCATGAAACCAGGAAAAGCTCCTGGCTTCTGAATTCCTCTGCCATTTTTTCGCGACTTCGCGGCTTCGCGTGAGGCCGGCCCGAATCCCCTCTTACAAAAACTTCGCGATGTCGGGGATCGGCTTGGCGCGGCGGCCGCCGTTGAGGCGCTCGAAGTACGGATCCTCCTCGGGCTTCGCCTCGATTTCGTCCTCCTCGTCGTCGCTGCTGCTTTCCTCCTGCTCGTCGATCTCCTCGCCCTCCGCGTTGGTGAAGATCAGGTTCTGCTCCTCGTCGAAGACATGGGTCATCCGGCGCGCTTCCGGCTCGAGAATCAACGCGGGGTTCTTCACCCGGCCTGCCTTCACCATTTCGAAGAGGCAGGGATAAAACAGCTTTTTGAAGTGGGTCAGGAAATCGCTGACCACTTTGTTGGGCACGCCTTCGCGCCGATGCAGGAAAACGATATCGGAAAAATGGATGCAAGCCTCGTACCAGACGAGCAGTGACGGGTGCGCCGCCACCAGCTGGATGTTCACCACGCAAAAGGCGCGGGCAAACTCGCCGCCCTGCGCCTCGAGCCAGGCCTTGAACACCTCGACCTGTTCCACCGGGTTCCGCCGGCCGTCGACCACGAAGAAGACATGCGTCGCATCGGGCGGGAGCGTCCCGACGATGACGTCGTCCTGCCACTGCCACCGCTCGACCCGGCCGAGCCGGGCATCGGCGTCACTGGCCGCTTCGCCCTCCGACAACATCACGGCGGCGCGATCCCCCCCGGCGAGGCCCGCCGCGATCAGGTCGGCCAACACCTCGCGCCGGCCGGAACCGGCGGCGCCGAGCACAAGGTACACGAGTGGTTTTTCTGCTGCCATGGAAGGAAGGGGCGACGAGCTGGCGCCGGTGGCACGTTGCCGCGTCGTTCAGCGCCGGCAAGCCGGCACCCCACTTTTCAAAACTTGAAAGTCCCGCACTGCGCCGCCTGGCGCAGCCAGTGATCCACCAGCACGAGCGCGGCCATCGCCTCGACAATCGGAACGGCCCGCGGCACGACGCAGGGGTCATGCCGGCCGCGGCCCATCAGCTCGGTCGCGGCGCCGTGGACATCGACGGTCTGCTGCGGCTGGAGAATCGTGGCGGTCGGCTTGAAGGCGACGCGGAAGACGATCTCCTCGCCATTGGAGATTCCGCCCTGCGTGCCGCCGCTGCGGTTGGTCGCGGTGCGGACCCGGCCCTCGCGCGACTCGAACAAATCGTTGTGCTCGCTGCCGCGCAGCCGCGTGCCGGCGAAACCGCTGCCGATTTCGAAACCCTTCGTGGCCGGCAGCGAAAGCATGGCCTTCGCGAGGTCCGCCTCCAGCCGATCGAACACCGGTTCGCCGAGGCCCGGCGGCACACCGCGAATCCGGCATTCAATCACGCCGCCGACGGAGTCGCCCTCGCGGCGCACGGCCTTGATCCGTTCGATCATCTTCGCGGCCGTGGCGGCGTGCGGGCAGCGCACCGGCGTGGCCTCGACTTCGGCCAGGGTGGGAAAATTAACGAAAGCGTCTGCGGGCGCCACGATATCGTGGACCTGGGTAAGGAACGCGCGGATTTCCACCGGCGGGGATGCGCCCCGCGCCATGATTTTCTTCGCGATGGCGCCGGCGGCCACGCGGCCGATCGTTTCGCGAGCGGAGCTGCGGCCGCCGCCCCGGTGATCGCGGAGGCCGAACTTGGCCTGATAGGTGTAGTCGGCGTGCGAGGGGCGGAATTTCCCGCGCATCTCGTCGTAGGCACCCGGCCGCTGATCGGCGTTGCGGACCAGCAGGGAAATCGGGGCGCCCGTGGTGCGGCCTTCGAACACGCCCGCGAGAATCTCGACGTGGTCCTCCTCCTGGCGCGGCGTCACGATATCGCTCTGGCCCGGCCGGCGGCGATCGAGCTCCGTCTGGATTTCCGCCGCGTCCAGGGGAAGGCGCGGGGGACATCCGTCCACGACCGCACCGACGGCGAGCCCATGGCTCTCGCCCCAGGTGGTGACGGTGAAAAGTTTCCCGAAGCTGTTCGGCATCGCGGCGCGGGAGCGTTGGCCCCGGCGAACAGCCCCGCAAGCGGCAAATCGGCGCGCGGAGCGCGCGCCGGTTTTGGGTCTTGGGTTTTGGGTTGAAGACTGACTGTAGCGCAGGCCTGCCCTGAGCGAAGTCGAATGGGCGTCTCGCCTGCATTGTGACGATCCTAGCGGGCTCACGCGAAGGCGCGAAGGACGCGAAACAATGGCAGGGGAATTCAGCAGCCAGGAAGCCAGGAGCGGCGGAAAACGGCAGAAAGAAGAAACAGCAAAAAGGGGAGAAACCCAATCCTCGATCTTGTCACAGAGGCCACGGAGCGCGGCCCACGGAGGTCACGGAGCAAACAAAGGCATAGGGGCCCGGATTCAAACCAAAGTCTGGCGGATTGGCTCCGTGACCTCCGTGTCCCCTCGGTGTCCTCTGTGACCCGGCCGGAGTTTGGGTCTCCAGTCATTCTGCCCATTCCACACTCCAAACTCCGAACGCCAAACTTCAGTTTCTTTTCTGGTTTCATGGCTTCTGAATTAACCCGAACGTGACGCGGCGAGGGCGCCGCATCCCCATTTTACGGTGGTCGTTAATGAAATCAGAAAAGAAAGGGATCGATGGAGCCGGGGCGCCCCCGCCCCGGGGTTTGATTCCGGTTGAGGGCCAGCTCGCTGAGCTGGCGGTATTCTTCGCGCCCTCAACGTCCGCGGCGCGAGGCGCTCGGGTGTTTGGTGTTCGCGCCTTCGCGCCTTCGCGTGAGCCGATTGGGCAGAGTTTCTTTCAACTCCAAACCCCAAACTCAAGACCGCGCGCCCCTGCGCGCAAAGTGGCTCTTGAACTCCTCCGAATCCATGATCCGCCACAGATGCGACCCGAGGTTCGGCCGCACGAGATAGATCAGCGTGCACCCGCGGCTGAGCAAACGCCCCAAAGGCGCGCCGAACCACACCAGCGTGCCCCCCAGCAGGTAGAGCCCGCCGAGTCCGAGCGTGATGACATAGGTCTTGGGCTCGAAGGCGACCGGCAGCCGGCGCGTCAGCAAGTGCAGCAGCACCACGAAAAAAAGGATCGAGGCGCCTACCAGCCAGTGCGTGCGCGCGACCAGGAGCACGCATCCGGGTGGCCGGCGCATCGCGGGATTATTTGGCCGCGGCGACGGCGGCGACGAACGCCTTGGCCTTCTCCGTGATCGCCGCCCAGTTCTTTTCCTTGAAGGCCTTCCCGTCCACGAGCGAGCTGCCCGCCGCGGTGGCGAAGGCGCCGGCCTTCAGGAATTCCCCGACATTGGCCTCGTTCACGCCGCCGGTCGGGACCATCTCGATGTGCGGCAGCGGGCCCTTGAGCGACTTGATATACGCCGGACCGAAGAATTCCGCGGGGAAAATCTTCGCGGCGTCCGCGCCCGCTTCCCAGACATTGATCACCTCGGTCGGCGTGAAGGCGCCGCAGAAAATCGGCACGCTGTAGCGCTTGCAGGTCTCGATCACGTCGAAGCGCACGCCCGGCGTGACGACAAACCGGGCGCCCGCCAGGATCCCGGCGCGGGCGGTTTCCGCATCGAGGACGGTGCCCAGGCCGAAGAGAAAATTCGGGAGCTCCGCCGTCGCCTTCTCGAGCATGCGGATGGCGCCCGGGGTGGTCATCGTCAGCTCGATGCTGGTCAATCCGCCCGCCGCGAGCGCACGCGCGCAGTCGAGCAGCCCATCGGGCGAGTCGGCGCGGATGAGCGCGATGACCTTCTCGGCTTTGAACTTCGCAAGGATGGCGTCTTTTTTCATGCGGTCGGTCAGTGTGATGCCGGCCGCGCGGGAGGGAAACCAATTTCGCCAGGGCGCGCACGGAGCGGAGAACAAGTTTCCTTCCCTCCCTTCATCTTTCTCTTTATCTTTCTCTTGCTCGCGCTTTGGACAAGGGCATCGGAGTTTTTGACCGCAGATTTCGCCGATTAAAGGCAGGATAAAGGCGCCCGAGCCCTTTGCATGACCCGTTCGACCGCGTTAAAAGTTAAGCGTTGAACGTTGAACGTTTGCCTTCCGCGGCGTTAAGTTCGCCGGCATGCCCGAGAAAACTTCCGCCGCTGACGCCGCCGAGCTCTTCGAAAAATATTTCAAGCACGTTTCGCACCGGCAAGCGCGTACCCGGCTGCTGCAACTCAGCAGGCTCATTGACCAATTCCATCCCGCGGTTCCGCTCACCAAGGTGGATGAATATGCTGCATCGGCAGACCAACTGGCTGAGATCGACCACCAGATTGTCGGCCTGCAGCAGGAGGGCGTGACAGACGTTTCCGACGTGCTCCGACTGATGCAAGAGGTCCACGGTGTTGGAAAGGAACTCACTCAAAAACGAATCTGGGTCCTGAGTTCCCGGCCCCCGTTCAGCCCGCGTGCCTAGCCCGCCTATTTCACACTCAAACGAACAAAAACCGTTGGGTCACAGAGAACAGAGCTCCGACACAGAGTTCCCCGCGCGGCGAAGCCGCAACCAAACTCCAACCTCAATCCATTTTACAGCAGGCAACGAAGGAAACAAAGGGCGCGTGCGTGCGGAAAACTGGCAGCGGGAAGGGCGAAAATTCGCTGGTCTGGTATTCGCGCATCAGCGTTAAGTCAGTTTCGGCCAAATGGTATTCGATTTGGAACTGATATCCAAGGCAACCGACGCCGAATATTGGGAAAGTCGAATCGAGCAGCTTCCGCTGGGCGGCGTGGCGATACGAGCACGCGCCTTCCAGTTTCTTCTTTTTGCCGCCCTCCGTCGTCCGGCGTCTCGCCTTCTCTCCCGTCTCCCAAGTCTCGCGTTCTCCCCAAGTCTCGGATTCTTCTACCCGACCCTGCGATCCCCACGGTCTTTCGTTTTAGCCGCGTAAATGTAGGCCAGCTCGCTTGCGAGCGCGGTTTGGCGCGCGCAAGCGCGCTGACCTACGGTAAAGGCGTTTGAACAGCCAAAACGAAAGACCATGCTGCGATCCCAAGGCATCGGAGTTTTTGACCGCAGATTTCGCCGATTAAAGGCAGGATAAAGGCGCCCGAGCCCGTTGCCTTTATCCGGTTTGGATCTGCGATATCTGCGGTTAAATGGTTTGGTGGTTTAAAATAAAAAGAGCCCCGATTGCTCTTCGCGGCCGCGGCGGATTATCCCCATTAAAATCGGCACCATCAATCTGTCCAGAGTTCACCCCCGACTCCGTTCAGCCGCCGCCCAGCTTGAATCCTGTCGCTCGACTTGAACGCCTGAATCCGGGGAATGACGGAAGACCCTCTGGTCAAGAGTCAGAGTCATGACCCGTTCGACCGACACCTACGGCGGGCAGGCCCGTGTCCTCCGTGACAAGATCGAGGATTGGATGCTCCTGGTTTCCTGGCTCCCTGCTCCATCTCTTTTTGGGGGGAAAACAGGGAATACCGCTTGAACGAGAATCTTGGATCGCCGATAGTGGAAGCATGAAAACAACAATTGACCTTCCGGAAAGTGAGCTGGCGGAAGCCATCCGGCACACCGGCGCCAAGACCAAGACGGAGGCGGTCAGCCTTGCGGTGGCCGACTACAACCGGCGGCAGCGCCTGGCCCGGCTAGCCGCGCGAATGGGGACGTTCAAGGACCTGATGACCCGCGGGGAACTGCGGAAAATGCGGGAGAAGGACTGACATGAAGCTCGTGGACACTTCCAGCTGGATTGACGCCATGCGGCGCGATGGCGACGCCACGGTGCGCGCCCGCGTGCTCGCCCTGATGTGCAGCGGCGAGGCGGCGTGGTGCGATCTGGTCCGGCTCGAGTTGTGGAACGGCCTGCGGGGAGCGGCGGAGCGGAAACAGATGGAGGCCCTCGAGGCCGACGTGACTCACCTGCCCACGACTGATGCGGCTTGGACGAAGGCCCGGGAACTGGCCCGCCGGGCCCGCGCGGCTGGCCTAACGGTGCCGGGGGCGGACCTGGTGATAGCCGCCTGCGCCTGGG
>JBKJRG010000185.1:0-3730 GCA_046594805.1 Opitutaceae bacterium
TAATTTTTACCTGCGGCCCCGCGTCATCACCGTCACCGATGGCGCCACCGGCGCGCCGGTCGATCCCTACAACATCAACACCTACGCGCTCAGCACGGCCGGCGCCTCGCCGCAGACGTCGCGCAACGTGCAGCGCACCGCGTTTGCCAACCTCCGTCGCGATCTTGACTGGCATTTCCCCCTGACGCTCAAGGCCGGCGTCGATGTGCGCCAGTCACGCAACGACAGCCGCACCAGCACCACGTTGGTGAATTTTGTCGGCGCCGATGGCCGCCCGACCACGACGCCCACCGGCACGAGCGACGACGGCGCGGGCCCTTACTTCGACCCGTATTTCTTTCAACGCGCCGGCCTCTTCGGCATCCCGCGCGTGCAATGGGTCAGCAACGAAACTGTGTTGGATGTTTACCGCGCCAAGCCCGCCTACTTCACCTTCGACGAAAACGCCCGCTATCGCTCCGAGGTGAACGCTTCGAAGCGCTCCCAGGAGACGATCTCCTCGGTGTTCCTCCGCGGCGACACTCACTTCTTCAATCACCGGCTGAAACTCACGGGCGGTCTGCGCGCGGAGCAGACGAACATCGATGCCAGGGGCCCGCTCAACGATCCGACGCGCAACTTCCAACGCGACACGGCGGGGAAAATTATCCTCGGTTCAAACGGCCGCCCGCTCGCGATCGCGACCGATGCGCTGGCCGTCTCCAAGTTGACGCTCATCGATCGCGGCGCGCAGGCCGAGAAGGAATACCTGCGGCTCTTCCCGAGCGTGAACGCGACCTTCAACGTGCGCGAAAACCTGATCGCGCGCGCCGCCTACTACGAGTCGGTCGGCCGGCCCAACTTCAACCAGTATTCCGGCGGCGTCACGCTGCCCGACACCGAATCGCCGGCCAGCGACACCAACCGCATCATCGTCAACAACGCCGCCATCAAGGCGTGGAGCGCCCGCACCGGAAAGGTGACGCTGGAGTATTACTTCGAGGGCGTCGGGCTTCTCTCCGTCGGTGCCTTCCGCCGCGATTTCAAAAATTTCTTCGGCAACACGACCTTCGACGCCACGCCGGAATTTCTCGCGTACTACGGACTCGATCCGGTGCTCTACGACCCGTATCTCGTCGCCACGCAGGAGAATATCACGAGCACCGTCCGCATGGAAGGCATCGACGTGAACTACAAGCAGGCGCTCACGTTCCTCCCGCGCTGGGCACGCGGCGTGCAGGTGTTTGCCAACGGCAGCGCACAACGCGCCACCGGCGCGGCGGCCAACAATTTCTCCGGCTACATTCCCCGCACCGGCAGTTGGGGCATCAGCCTCTCGCGCGAAAAATATAGCGTGCGGATGAATTGGAACTACCTCGGCCGCCAGCGCCGCGACCTCGTCACCGGCCGCAGCCTCGAGCCCAACACCTACACCTGGGGCAACAAGCGCTCCTACATCGATCTCACCGGCGAATACTCGATTCGGAAGAACTTCGCCGTGTT
Source organism: Opitutaceae bacterium (assembly GCA_046594805.1). GTDB lineage: Bacteria > Verrucomicrobiota > Verrucomicrobiia > Opitutales > Opitutaceae > ER46. Next base: position 1,483 of record JBKJRG010000185.1, read on the forward strand.
CGCCAATCTGCGCAACATCAACGACCCGACCGACGATGTGGAAATCTCTGGCCCCAACACTCCCGCCGCCGCCCAGTTCCGCCAGCGCGCCGAGTTCGGCTCGCTCTGGACCTTCGGCATCAAAGGCACGTTTTGAACCGTCGCTTGCCGCCACCTCCGCTCTCTTCTCCCATGCGCTCTCGTCTCCTTCCCGCCGCCCTGGCCTTCGCGGCCTTGTTCGTTTCCGTTGCGCCCCATGCTTCCGCCGCGGAGCGGCCCAACATCGTCTACATCCTCTGCGATGACCTCGGCTACGGCGATGTCTCCTGCCTGAATCCCCAGGGAAAAATCCGCACGCCGCACATGGACCGCGTCGCGCGCGAGGGCATGATCTTCACCGATGCGCACAGCGGCTCATCGGTCTGCACGCCGACGCGCTACGGCGTGCTCACCGGGCGCTACGCCTGGCGCACCAAGCTCAAGAGCGGCGTCCTCGGCGGCCTCAGTCCACGCCTCATCGAACAAGGGCGCATGACGGTGACCGATCTGCTCAAGGCCCAAGGCTACCACACCGCCGCCATCGGCAAGTGGCACCTGGGCATGGACTGGGCCAAGCAAGGCGCAGGCGAAGTCGCCGCACTCAACATCGAATCGCGCGAGCAGGTGTTCAACGTCGATTACGCGAAGCCCATTGCCAACGGCGTCAACGCGGTCGGCTTCGACTACTACTACGGCATCAGCGCCTCGCTCGACATGGTCCCCTACACCTATATCGAAAACGACCGCGTGACCGTCCTGCCCACCGAGGATCGCGACTACCCGATGTTCTTCGGCCGCGAACAGGGTCGCAACCGCAAGGGTCCGGCCGCACCCGGCTTCGAGATGGAAAACGTGTTGCCTGATCTCACCAGGAAAGCCGTGGACTACATCCGCGGTCGCGCCGACGACGCCAAGTCGGGCCAGCCGTTTTTTCTCTACCTGCCGTTCGCCTCGCCGCACACGCCGATCGCGCCGACGAAGGAGTGGCAGGGCAAGAGCGGCCTGAACGCCTACGGCGATTTCGTGATGCAGACGGATTGGAGCATCGGTGAAGTCCTGAAGGCGCTCGACGAGCAGGGTGTGGCCGGCAACACCCTCGTGATGATCACCAGCGACAACGGCTGCTCGCCGCAGGCCGGTTTCCCGGAACTCCTCGCCAAGGGCCACAACCCCAGCCACGTCCTGCGCGGCCACAAGGCGGACATCTACGAGGGCGGCCACCGCGTGCCATTTCTCGTGCGCTGGCCGGGCAGGATCGCAGCCGGTCGCCAGAGCGCGCAGACGATTGGGTTGATCGATTTCATGCGCACCGCCGCCGATATCCTGCAAGTGACGCTGCCGGATAACGCCGCCGAGGACAGCGTGAGCATCCTGCCCGCCCTCCTGGGCCGGGACCGTGCGCCCCTGCGCGAAGCCATTGTGCATCATTCGATCAACGGCTCGTTTTCCATCCGCCAGGGCAAATGGAAGCTCGAGTTCTGCCCCGGTTCCGGAGGCTGGAGCAGCCCGCGTCCCAATCAGGATGACACCAGCCATCTTCCCCTCGTCCAACTCTTCAACCTGTCGGCCGACATCGCCGAGGAGAAAAACCTCGAACGCGAGCATCCGGAGGTTGTCGCCCAGTTGACGAAGCTCATGGAGCACTACGCCGCCGAAGGCCGAAGCACACCCGGTGCCGCCCAGCCGAACGACGGCGAAGTCGATATCTGGAATGCCGGCCGCGCCGCCCACCAGCCGGTCGCCTCCAAAAAGGGTAAAAAGAAATGAGTCGGCCGCCTTTCACCGCGCTGCGAGGTGAATTTTACCCCCGTCACGCGCTCGCCCGCCTCATGGCCAATACCAGCCTCGTCGTCGTGCCCGATGAAAAAACGGCCCGCTGACGATCCGGCGCACCCCGCCGCCCGAGTCGGCGACATGTTCCACGTCCTCCTCTCCGTCTGAAACCGAAAAACTCACCCAACCACCCGTGAAATCCCCACAAACCAAATCGCTCGGCGGCTTTCTCTCCGGGCTGGTGGCGCTCCTCACCGCCACCGCCAGTCTTGGCCAAACTCCGGCGGCCACCGACCAGCCGATCGTGCTCAATCCCTTCGATGTCACCGCCGGCACCACCAAGGGCTACATGGCCACGAACAGCATCTCCGGCACCGCCATGAACACGCCGCTCAAGGAGGTGCCGATGACGATCAACGTTATCACCGCGGAACTGCTCGCCGACATGCAGGTGATC
>JBKJRG010000448.1:0-7363 GCA_046594805.1 Opitutaceae bacterium
GCCGCAGTGTCGTAGATTATCCCTCCCTGGGCCCAGTCGCTGTTGGCGAGCAGCGGCTCCGCGAGCGAGAGCAGCTCAACCGAGAACCCGAGCTGCGCGGCGCGCAACGCATAGGCCGACCCGGCGAGCCCGGCGCCAATCACGAGGCAGTCAGTGCGGAAGATCTGCATGCGTGGGAATTCGAATCAACGGTTCGCTGGGGAGGGGCATGACCTCAAGCCGCGGGTGGAGGCGGAGCGAGCGCTAAATGCAGCGCTGACTCGGGCCGAAAGGTGCGGGCGTTTCCCGGCCTAACGCTTACCCGTTGCCAGAATTGTCAGGCTCAGATCCACCGCCGCCGCCGAATGCGTCAGCGCGCCCACGCTGATGACGTCGACCCCGGGGAGCGCGAAGTTGCGCACCGTTTCAAGTCGAATCCCGCCGGAAACCTCGATCACGGCGGCGCCGGCCACCAAACTCACCGCTGCCCGGATCATTTCCGGCGACATGTTATCCAGCAGGATCACCTCGGCCCGGGCCCGTAGTGCGGCCTTCACCTCGGCGAGCGTCGTGGCTTCGACCTCGATCTTCGCCAGGTGCGGCGCGGCGGCCCGCGCCAGGTCGACGGCCTTGCCGAGCGAGCCCGCGGCCGCGATGTGGTTGTCCTTGATCAGGACATGCTCGCCGAGCGAAGACCGGTGGTTGAAGCAGCCGCCACAGCGGACGGCGTACTTCTCGAGCGCGCGCCAGCCCGGGGTGGTTTTGCGCGTGTCGACGATCCGCACGCCCGTGCCGGCCACTTGATCCGCGAAGCGACGCGCGAGCGTCGCAATGCCGGAGAGCCGCTGGATAAAATTCAGCGCGGTGCGTTCCGCCGTCAGGAGCGAGGCGGTGGGGCCCGCGATGCCCAGGACGCGCGCCCCACGCTTCGCCCGGGTTCCGTCACGGGTGATGGCGGCAACCTTCAGCGCCGGATCCACGCGTTGAAAAACGCGGGTGGCGATGCCCAGCCCGCAAAGGATGAGGTCCTCCTTTGCATCAATGAACGCGCGGGAACGATGCCGGGCGGAGAAAATCGCGCGGCTCGTCACGTCGCCCAGCCCGGCGTCTTCGTCGATCGCGAGATCGATCAGGTGGTCGATGCGCGGCGTGGAGTTCATGGTGTTTGTTTTTTGAGGGGCGCCGCGAGTCGGCGCCTGCGGGCGTCGTCAATCGACGCCCCTGCACTTTAGATCAATCGGTCGGTGCCAGTTCGAACATCCGTTCGATGCAGCGCGCGGCGCGGCGGCGGATGTCCTCGTCGAGTGTGACAATCTGGTCGGGGCGCGGGGACCGGAGCGCGTCGCGGATTTTCTCGAGCGAGTTGAGCTTCATGTAGGGGCAGAGCCGGCAGCCGCCGATGAAAGCCTTCTCCGGCGATTCGACCTGCAACCGGCCGACGAGCCCGCATTCGGTCAGCATCAGATAATAGGGCGCGCCGCTGGTCTTCACGTACTTCATCATGGCGCCCGTGCTCCCCACGAAGTCAGAAGCCGCGGCGACCTCGGGCGTGCATTCCGGGTGGGCCACGACCTTCAAGCCGGGGTAACGCTGGCGGGCGGCCGCGATTTCCTCCGGTCCGAATTGGTCATGCACCATGCAGGTGCCGTCCGACGTAATGATGTCCTTGTCGACGCCGCGGCGCTTCAATTCCTCGCGTAGATTCTGGCCCATCAGTCGGTCAGGGACGAAAAGGATGCGCTTGGCCGGGAGGTGCTCGACGATGTGGTAGACGTTGCCCGAGGTGACGCAGACATCGGACTCCGCCTTCACGTCGGCGGTGCTGTTGATGTAGCAGACGACGGTCGCGTCGGGGTAAAGCGATTTGAGCTGCCGCAGTTGCTGCCCATTGAGCGAATCGGCCAGTGAGCAGCCGGAATTGCGGTCGGGCACGAGCACGGTGGCCGCGGGAGAAAGAATCTTCGCCGTTTCCGCCATGAACACGACGCCCGCGAACACGATCACCTTCGCCTGGGCCTCCTTGGCCTTGACGCTGAGGAAATACGAGTCCCCGCGAAAATCCGCGACACCGTAGATGATCTCGGGCTCGACGTAGGAATGCGCGAGGATCACCGCATCCTTTTCTTTTTTCAGGGCGTTGATTTCGAGGGTAAGCGGCGCGATCGAGCGGCACGTGTCCAGGTTCCAGGTCCGGCCGCGCGGGTCGCAGTCCACGTGCATGAGCGAGCGCAACAGCCGTTCGGCCTCAAGTTCAATGGCGTCGTCGATCGCGATCATGGCAGGATGAGTAAATGCAATTCCGCTGACCGGTCAAAGTTCGATCTGTGTCACGCTCCCGCCCAAATTTCCGCGCCGGGCCCGATCTTGCCAGCGGTCTCCCGCGGTCCTTCGCTGGCCCGGATGAGACCTGATGCCGCCGCCGTGATCGCCGCGCTGAATCTGGCGCCGCTGACGAGATGACTTTTGACAGGTCCCGGCGCGGGTCCCACGGTGACGCGCGTGGCACTGGCTGATCTCAGGAAGGATTATTCACTGGCGGGACTGACCGAGAAAGATCTCGCGCGCGACCCGTTCCGGCAGTTCGACCGCTGGTTCCAGGAGGCGGAGGCGGCCAAGGTGGTTGAGCCGAACGCCATGACCCTGGCGACGACCTCGCGCGAGGGGCGGCCGTCGGCGCGGACGGTTTTGCTCAAGAACGTCGATGGCCGCGGTTTCGTGTTTTTCTCCAATTACGAAAGCCGCAAAGGCCGCGAGCTCGAGCTCAACGCCAACGCCGCGCTGGTTTTTCCCTGGCTCGCGCTCGAGCGCCAGGTGATTGTCGAGGGCCCGGTGGCGAGAGTCGCGCGCGAGGAGAGCGAGGCGTATTTTCATTCGCGGCCGCGCGCGAGCCAGCTTGCCGCCTGGGTTTCGCAGCAAAGCTCGATCATTTCCGGCCGGGGCGTCCTCGAAACGAACATGAAGGCGCTGGAGCAAAAATACGCGGGGCAGGAAGTGCCGCTCCCGCCGCACTGGGGCGGGTGGCGGCTTGCGCCCGACACGGTGGAGTTCTGGCAAGGGCGCCGCAGCCGGTTACACGATCGGCTGCGTTATCGCCGGGCGAAGGACGGCTGGGAGATCGAACGCCTCGCGCCGTGACTCCGAAACGCAAATCAACTGGCGCGGGGCGGGGCACCCGGCCGACCGGTGGCGGCGCGCCAGCGCGGGCCGCGCGGAAAGTGCCCGCCACGCTGCTGGCCGCGGCGTTGCGGGCCCAGAGCGAGGGCGTGTTCATCGCGGAGCGGCGTTCCGATCGGCGCGGGTTGCGGATCCTTTTTGCGAACGACAGTTTTTGCACGATGACCGGCCACCCGGCGGCGGAGCTCGTGGGCAAGCCGCATGGCGTCCTGCATGCCGATCCAGCGGAGGTCGAGCGCCTGCGGCGCTGGCTGCCCAACGGCAAGCCGGGCCAGCCGCTCGTGGGCGATGGGTTCGTCGTGCGGGCCGACGGCACCACGATCAGCGCGACCTGGAGCTTCGATCCGTTGTGCGACGCGCGCGGTCGCGTGACGCACGTGGTGGCGACCTACCGTGACCAGACGGAGCGGCGGCGACTGCACGAGGCACTCGTCCACGCGCAGCGGCTCGACGCGGTCGGCCGGCTGGCGGGCGGCGTGGCCCATGATTTCAACAACCTGCTCTCGGTGATCAACGGCTACTGCGAAATGCTGGCGGCGCACGTGGCGGCGAACCCGCAGGCCTTGCGGGAGGTGGCGGAAATCCACCACGCCGGGCGCAAAGCCGCGGCGCTCACCCAGCAGCTGCTGGCCTTCAGCCGCCGCCAGCCGCTGAATTCGCGCGTCATCAACCTCAGTGGACTTGTGCGCGACAACGCGGAAATCCTGCAGCGGTTGCTGGGCGAAGCGGGCCGCCTCGAGCTCGATCTCGCGGAAAACGTGTCCAACGTCCGCACCGATCCGGCGCAGTTCCAGCAAGTGCTGCTCAACCTGGTGTTGAATGCCCGCGACGCCTTGCGCGACCACGGCCGGATCGTGGTGCGCACTTCCAACCGGGAGATCAAGGCGGGGCTCAATCGGCGAGCGACCGACACGCCGCCCGGGCGCTATGCGGTGCTGACGGTGACGGACAACGGGACGGGCATGGATGCGGACACGCAAAAGCACCTGTTCGAACCGTTCTTCACGACCAAGCCGGAAGGCAAGGGCACGGGCCTCGGTCTCGCTTTGGTCTACGGAGTCGTGCAACAAAGCAGCGGATACATCACGGTGAAGAGCGCGGTGCTGGTGGGCTCGACCTTTGAGGTGCTGCTGCCGATCGTGAATGCGCCGGTCGAGGAACCGCCCGCCACCGTGGCGCCGCTGCCGTCGTTGCGTGGCAACGAAACGGTGCTGCTGGTCGAGGACGACGACGTGGTGCGGAAGATGGTGGCGGGCATCCTGACCGCCGACGGCTATCGCGTCACCGCGGCGAAATCGTTTGCGGATGCCTCGCAGGAAGAAGCCCCGGACTGGCCAGTGCAGTTGTTGATCGCAAGTCCGACGGGCGAAGGGGAAAAATTTGCGCGGCGACTGCTGGCCGAGCACCCGAACGTGCGCGTGCTGTGCACGAGCCACGCCGACGCAAAACTCCCGGTTACCTGGCTCCGGCCGGATCGCCAGGCGTGCATTCACAAACCGTACGCGCTCAGCGAGCTGATCCGCGCCGCGCGGAAACTGCTGGACGCGTCCTGATCCGCGCGGGAAACCCGGCGTGATTTCCGTCCCATGCTTTACCTGGTTCGCCACGCGCACGCCCTGGACGCCGAAGTCGATTTAACGCGACCGCTCAGCGAACGCGGCCGGAAGCAAGTGGCTACCCTCGCTCGCTTCCTGCAGCCGACCGGCGCGTTCAGCCCGGAGGAAATATGGCATAGTCCGCTCGTGCGATCCCACGAAACCGCGCAGTTGCTGGCCCTCCGGCTGAAACTGCTGGCGCCGCGGCGCGAAATGCCCGACCTGCGGCCCGAGGACGATCCGGCGGCGACGCTGCGCCGGCTCAAAGTGGTGCGCCGGCCGCTCGCGATCGTCGGCCATGAGCCGCACCTGAGTGCGCTCGCCTCACTGCTCGTGACGGGAAAGACGGAGCCGCTGGCGTTCGTCTTCAAGAAGGCGGCGGTGCTGACTCTCGAGCCGACGGGAGAGGCCTGGCTGGTGCGCTGGTTAATCAGCCCCGAGTTGTTCGCGTGAACATCCTGCTCACGGGTGCCTCCGGCCTGGTGGGGTCCGCTTTTGCGCGGGCCGCGGCACGGCGCGGCCATCGGGTGGTCGGCCTGGTGGGCGAATACGCCGGCGAAATCGACGGGTTGGCGGAAAAGCGCCGCGTCGACCTGACCGACGCGATGGCGACCACCAGCGCGGTGCTCGACGTGTTTCCCGAGGCGGTGGTAAACTGCGCGGCGATTTCGGTGCCCGAGGCGTGCGAGGCGCAACCGGCTCTGGCGCAGGCCATGAATGTTGCCCTGCCCGCCACGCTCGCGCGGCTGGCGCACCATGTGAGTGCGCGGCTGATTCACCTGTCGTCGGAACAGGTTTTCGACGGCACTCGCGCGACGCCGTACGCGCCCGAGGACGCACCCGCGCCGATCAATCTATATGCGCGGCAAAAAGTGGAGAGCGAACGGGCGGTGCAGGCGGTGGCCGCCGATTTTGCGGTGACGTTGCGCGCGCCCCTCCTGATGGGTAACAGCCTGGCTGGACGGCGGAGCAGCCATGAGCGGCTATTCGCGGACTGGATGGGCGGGCGCACGCCGGGGCTTTACACCGACGAATTCCGCCAGCCGTGTACGAGCGAAAGCCTGGCGGAAGTAATGCTGGAGCTTTGCGAGCGGAACGATGTGCGCGGGGTGCACCACTGGGCGGGCGCGGAATTGCTGTCGCGACACGCGCTGGGCGTGCGCATCCGCGAGCATTTCAAGCTCACGGAAAAACAGGCGCCGATCACGGCCGTCACGCGCGCAGACACGCCGGAAGTCGCGCGCAGGCGTCAGCCGTGCCTGGCGCTGGATCTTTCGCAGCTCGCGGTGAAGCTGAAGACCCGACCGCAGACGCTGGAGGAACAACTGGCGGAGTTGAAAGTGCCGGAACCCTGCCGCGCCTGGTACCACGGCCTCAGTGCCGGAGGGTGACGTCGCATGACCTTGCACCGACTGCCCACCCGCACCGGCGGCGCGGCCCAGAACATGGCGGCGGATTTCCTGCTGCTGCAGCGCTACCCCGACCGGAGCGCGCCGCGCTTTCGTCACTATGGCTGGCGGGCGGCGGCGTACACGTTTGGCTACGCCCAGAAGATCGCGTGGGTCCGCGAACAATTGCCGCCCGGCGAGCGGGTCGACCTGTGCCGCCGGCCCACGGGTGGCGGTATGGTCGATCACCGCGAGGACTGGACGTATGCGCTGGTGATTCCGCGGGGCCATCCGCTGGAAGAGTTGCGCGCGAGTGACAGCTATCGCGCGGTGCATGAAGCGCTGGCTGTCGCGTTGCGGGCGCAAGGGGTGAACGCGGAACTCAAGCCAGCGAACTCGCTGGAAAGCGAAGCCCCGGCGGCAGCAACGGGCGCGCCCTCCGATGCCGCGGCGAAGGACGGGGTGTGTTTCGAGCGTGCCGAGATTTCCGACGTGGTTGAGCGCCGCAGTGGCCGCAAGATTGCGGGCGCGGCGCAGAAGCGAAACAAACGCGGCCTGCTATTGCAGGGGTCCGTGTGGCGGCCCGCGGTGAGTGGGGATGCTCTCGACTGGGACAGGTTCGAGTTGGATTTTGTGACGGGGATCGCGCGGGCGCTCGGCGCGGAGATGCAGGACGTGCCCTGGCCGGAGTTCGAGGAGGAAGAAGTGGTGGGGCTGACGGAGCAATATTCGGCCCCCGAGTGGATCGAATATCGATAGCGGGTAAATCGTGTCGCCCTTTTCTGCCCGGGTAGGGCTGGCGCTTGCCGCCACGCCGTCGCGCGGTGAACGGGCGAATACCTTGGATGCCCGCTCGCTCGCTGCTCGCTGGCTGGGGCGGGCGGAAGCGAAGGGTATTCGATCGCGGGTTCCGCGACGGCGTGGCGACGAGCGCCAGCCCTACCAAGGAGGCCAGGCCGAATTTACTTGGCGGGTGCCGGGGTTGGGGCGGGCGCCGTGGCGGCGGGGGCGGTTGCGACGGGAATTGGCGCTGCGGCCCGCTTCGGCTTGAACGGCCACGTCCGGAACCACCACGCGAGCCCGGTTGCGACCACGAGCAAAAGGACGAGGGAGATCCAGAAATGGCGGCGCTGGGCGGCGGCCTTGTCCTCGTAGGGATCCTTCAGCGAGCGGATCGCATTCGCGGGGAGCAGCGCGCGCTCGGTCAGCGCGGTGCCGAAGGGAATG
>JBKJRG010000857.1:0-5202 GCA_046594805.1 Opitutaceae bacterium
CCCAAGGCGGCGCATCCCACTTGGATTGCGCCGGCAGCTGCAAACGGATTCCCGATCGCGCCCTTGATGGAAACCGTCGGAATCCGGTCGAGTTCGTCGCCGAAGATTTCCCGGAGCACGCGTGCTTCCGTCGCATCGACCTCCTTATGTCCGGGTCCCCACGCATTGATCATGTCGATCTGTTTGGGGCGCACCCCGGCATTCGCCAGACACAGACGTATCGCCTCCGAAAGTCCATCGCCAAACTTCGAAACTGAATCGGTCGAAAAGGAATATCCCGCGATAAACGCGTAGCCGGGACGCGGGCTCGATTCCGGCTCGAGAATCAGAATGCACGCGCCTTCCCCGATTACGCCCGTCGTTCGCCACAAATCGAAAGGTCGGCTCAATTGTTCGGGTCTCTCCGCGGTGGCAGGCGACAATTCGGCCATCCGGAGCTCGAGCATGGGGTGATAATAGATTGGCGCTTCTGTGCCACCACACACCGCGACGTCCGCTTCGCCATTCGCCACCATCGCTGCCGCATGGCCGATTGCGTCGGACCCCGCACAACACGCGCTCTGCAACGAAAGAGTCCTTCCTCCACCGACCAGTTCGGCAACGGAGGCAGAAATCGACGCCACCGGTCCCTGAAATACGACCCGCGTGAGCCCGAAGCGGGGCCCCTTTCGCGCAACGTCCTCAATCGATTTATTGATTACCCCGCTGTCCATCAGCGAGGTGCCCGTCACGACGACCGGATCAAGCCGTTCGACGGTTTCGCGCGTGAGTCCTGCATCCGCCAGCGCCATCTTGGTCGCCGCCATCGCAAATTGCGTGTGGCGCGGCAAACGCTTCGTCCCGTGGTTATGGAAGTAATCGCCTATATTGAATTTCTTCACCTCGGAAGCAACAAACGGCCCAGCCTCCTCCGGGAACCGCTTGATCGGCGTAACGTGACTCCGGTGTTCAAGAATGCCGCGCTGAAACTCCTCCTTCCCGATTCCCGCCGGGGTAACAAATCCAAGACCAGTTATCTTGACCCGTCGCTTCATCCCGGCGGGGCCGCGGGGAAGACCAGCCGCGCCGTTGTTCCCTTCCCCACCGCCGACTCCAGCGCGAAGGTCGCTCCGTGGGTGCCGGCAAGGTGCCGGCAAATGCTCAAGCCCAGCCCCGTCCCGCTGGCCTTGCTGCTAAATCCGCCATGCATCGCGCGCTTCACGCGGTCATTGTCCATCCCCGCGCCGTTGTCCGCGACCACCATCTCCAGCAGATCGCCCTTGCGGGTAAACGTCACCGTCAGCCGGGTCGCGCCCGCCTCGAGCGAATTCTTGAACAGGTTCTGCAGGATCCGCATCAGCTCGAACCGCGAACCGCGCACCCAGGCCTCGTCCAGCCCGGCACACTGGATCGCCGTGTTGCCGAAAAAGATCACGTGTCGCACTTCCATCGCGATCAACGCCAGGTCGACCCGCGCAAACTCCGTCGCCTGGCGCGACGCCAGCCGCCAGTTTTCGGAGAGGTGGTGGCAATACTCCGCCGCCTTCTCCACCATCGCCGCGTACTCGATGACTTTCTTGCCCGTCTCCTGATCGAGATGGGCCAGCAGCCGTGCCTCTTCTGCCACCAGCGCCGCATACCCAATCACGACCGTCAGCGGATTGTTGAGATCGTGCACCAGCTCGACCGACGCCCGCGCCTGCCAGATTTGCGGCTCGTTCGCCTCGATTTCACGCTTGAGCGCGACGTTAAGATCCACCGCCGAGCGCGCCGCCTCCGCCTGCGCCCGCCGCAGCCGCGTTGCCTGCGCCTGCTTCCGGACCGCCTCGATCAACTCGGGAATATCCGGTGGCTTCCGCAAATACTGGTTCGCCCCCGCCACCATCGCCTGCTGCGCCGTCAGCAAGGTCCCGTATCCGGTCAGCATGATCACCGACACATGCGGATCGATCTTCCTTAATTCCTCCAAAGCCCGGATCCCATCCATCTCAGGCATCCGGATGTCGAGCACGACCGCCGCGTACGGCCTGGCCTGCAGTTTCGCCAGCGCTTCCTTCGCCCGTTCGGCCGTGTCCACCGAAAATTCGCCCGCCAGGCTGAAGGCAATCGACTCCCGCGGGCCGTACTCGTCGTCAACCACGAGCACCAAAGGCTTTTCCAGTGGTGGGGACGAGACGCCAGCCGAGGATTTCGCAGTCAGCATGCGGGCGGTTGAACTCAAATAGTGGTTGGGAAGCCGCGGCAACGGGCGCCGAGCATAACGCTGTTTGCAGGTGGCGATCCCGGGTGTCAAGGCGCGCATCGAGGATTGATTCACCGGAAATCCGCAGTGACGGTCTTTACGTGGAATTTACCGGAGCCATCGTCCTGTCCGTAGTCCTGACCGCCACATTTCTCTGGCTGTTTTTGCGGTCGCGCGCGGCGGCGCTGGGCGAGCGCCTGCGGTCCCGGGAAGAGGAGAACACCCAACTGCTCGCGGACCTTGCGACGCTCCGCACCGAGTCGGCCAAGCTTTCAACCCTCAACACTCAGCTCTCAACTCAGTTGGACGCCGAGCGCAATGCGCATGAGCGGCTGACCAACGAGTTCAAGGCGCTTTCGGCCGACGCGCTGCGCGTCAACCGCATCGATTTCCTCGAGCAGGCCAAGCAGGCGTTTGCGCAACTCCAACAGCAGTCCGCGGGCGATCTCGAGCAGCGGAAGCAGGCGGTCGAGGCGCTGGTGAAGCCGATCCGCGAGTCGCTCGACAAGGTGGACACCAAGATCACCGAGATCGAAAAAGCGCGTGCCGGAGCCTATGGTGCCTTGGGCGAACAATTGAAGGCGCTGAATGTTGCCCAGCTCCAGTTGCAGAGCGAGGCGGCGCGACTGTCCACCGCGCTTCGGTCCACGACGTACGCCGGAAGCTGGGGCGAGCTGCAGCTGCGACGCGTGGTGGAGATGGCCGACATGCTTTCTTACTGCGATTTCTGCGAACAAGAATCGTCCGGTGGCCTGCGCGCGGACCTCGTGGTGCGGCTCCCGGGTGGCCAGCGGATTGTGGTGGATGCGAAAGCGCCGCTTGAGGCGTTCCGCGCTGCCGGCGACACGACGGACGAATCAATCCGCGCGACCCGGATGATTGAGCACGCCGCGAAAGTGCGCGGTCACATCGATGCGCTGGGGGCAAAGAACTATTGGGAGCAGTTCCAACCCGCCCCGGAATTCGTGGTCCTGTTCCTGCCCGGGGATCATTTCCTCACCGCTGCGCTGCAGGCCGACAATCTTCTGATGGACCGGGCGCTCTCCCGCCGGGTGTTGTTGGCGACGCCCACGACGCTGATTGCCCTGCTGAAAGCGGCCGCCTACGGCTGGCGCCAGGAATCGGTTTCGAAGAACGCAGATGAAATTAGCGCCCTCGGCCGCGCACTCCACGACCGCGTGGCCAACTTCGCCGACAACCTGGACAAGATCGGTCGGGGGTTGGACACGGCCTTGAAAGGATACAATACCGCGGTCGGCTCTTTCGAAGGCATGCTCCTCCCAGGAGCGCGAAAGCTGGCCGAACTTGGCGCCCGCGGCGCGAAAGAGCTAAATGCGCCGGGCCCTGTCGAAACCGCACCACGCGAGGTGGCAAAGCGGAGTTGATTAAGCCTAATCCAACGGTGAGCGCAGGTTGACGACTTGGAGCGCCCCCACGTGTTGGGCTTTAATCGCTTTCTCAGCGCCATTGTAATACTTCCTTCGTTCGCAATCTTATGTCAGGATATCAGGAGAGCCTAGAGGGGACGTGGCAGATGATTCGCGGAGATTTGGCCGGGAAAAAGGCTCCCGAACTCGTGATTCGCAAAACTGAACTACAGCTCACCGGCGGCTCGTACGTCATGCTTTTCGATGGCGACATGGTCGAGCGCGGCTCTTACACCGTTCGAGCCACAGCCGATCCTAAGGCAATCACACTATCCGCTGAAGGAGGCACCCATGGAGGGCGAATCATCCGCGCCATTTTTCAGCATGTTCATGATCGACTGCGCATCTGCTTTGGGATGGATGGTGTGGAGCCAACTGCTTTTGCCACCCAATCTGGAGATCAGCGTTATCTAGTAACCTACCGGCGAAAAATTGACACGAAGTAAGTTCAATCAACTTCGTCCAAGCATGCCAATCTTTGTCCTGTTAATCGCTCTCGTAGTTGGTTTTGTGGGAGCTAGTGTAGTTGCAGCAAACCCACGCCGGAAAACAAATCGCGCGTTCGGCTTTATATCGCTCATGCTCACAGCCTGGCTGGTTTGTGTATATAAGACGATGGTAATAAATTTACAGATGCGCATCGGCGCTGTGGTAGATGAAGATCCAACACTGTGGCATCGCATTAATGCGACACTAGCCGCATGTCTTCCATGGTCAGTTTGGAACCTCAAGCAATCTATTGCCCCGCATTCTAATTCTCCTAAGCTCCATTCTTTATTTTGGGCATCAATAAGTTTAATATTGATGTCACTGTGTTGGAATAAATCGTACATTACAGCGATAGAGCCCGGTTATCCATACCATCGCGGCTTCTCATACGTTTTATATTCCATTGGTTTAGCAGGGGCTAGCATAGCGTTAAGCATTCAAGTATATGTAGCGATACGGCAAGAAACAGGCATCCGCCGTGTCGAATTGCAATTTCTGGCTCTGAATGTCGGCATTTCAGGAGTCCTTGCTGTTACGTTCAATTCAATTGGAGCCTTTTTGGGCGCGCCCAGCCTATCGCGGCTGAGTCCACTAGTTGTCCTAGCATGTTGGTGTTCCATAGCATGGGCGTTGACCGTTGACCGCATTTTCGACACAAAACAAATCACCGTCGCATATGCCCAACGCATAGCTCTTTTTATATTGGTCGGTGTAGGAGCTTGGATTACTCACACAAGTTTCGGTAACTTTGCGCCACCCCCTGCGGATTATTTGATAAATCTGACTATCTGGGGCGCCATAGGTTTATGGCTGGATAAGTGGTCTCGCCGTCGGCTTGATTTGGACGGTACCGCTAGAGTAGCTTCGATGCGCCGAGACGTCATTGCCCTAGCGCAAACAGAAACCGATCCGGTTGCCCTCACCTTACGATTCGAAAACTTTCTGCGCGATTCCTGCCAAACGCAGAGCGCTTTAGTTCTTCAGGATTCTGGCACTTTCTTCAGTAATCAGAGTCTCGAGATCGAAAAGCAATTAATCGAACAATCGGAGGTCAGTGAATTCGGC
>JBKJRG010000012.1:0-5567 GCA_046594805.1 Opitutaceae bacterium
CGACTCGATCTCCTTGGTCAGGTTTTCAACGTCAGGCGGACGACTGAGCGCCCCGATGCGGGCGCGCGAACCGGCTTCATCCATGACATCGATTGCCTTGTCCGGCAGGAAACGCCCCGTGATGTAGCGATCGGAAAGCTTCGCCGCTGATTCCAGCGACTTGTCGGTGAAGGTGGCTTTGTGGTGATCCTCGTACTTGCTGCGGATACCCTTGAGGATGAGAATCGTGTCGTCGACCGAGGGAGCCTCGACCTTGACCGACTGGAAGCGGCGATCGAGCGCGGAGTCCTTCTCGATGTACTTGCGGTATTCGTTGAGGGTGGTTGCGCCAACGCACTGCAGTTCGCCGCGGGAAAGCGCGGGCTTGAAGATGTTGGACGCGTCCATGGCACCTTCCGCAGCGCCGGCACCCACGCTGTTGTGGGGTTCGTCGATGAAGATAATGATGTTCTTGGCACGCTTGATCTCGTCCATCACGGCCTTGATGCGCTCTTCGAACTGGCCGCGGTACTTGGTACCGGCAACCATGAGGGCGAGGTCGAGGGTGATGACCTTCTTATCAAAGAGAATTTCGGGAACGTTGCCGCTCGCAATTTCCTGCGCCAAGCCTTCGACGATCGCGGTCTTCCCCACGCCGGCTTCGCCGATCAGGACGGGATTGTTCTTGGTGCGGCGGCAGAGAATTTGCACGACGCGCCGGATCTCGTTTTTGCGCCCGATGACCGGATCCATTTCTCCCTTGCGCGCGAGTTCGGTAAGGTCGCGACCGAACGCCTTGAGCGCAGGCGTTTTGACTTCCTTCTTGTCCTCAGGGGCGACCCCGCCCCGTTGGGGCGTGCCGGCGGCGGCCTCTTCGCCGCCCTCGGCGCCTTGGCTGCCAGAGAACTGAGGATCGAGTTCGCGGAGGATTTCGTTCCGGGTGCGCTCGATATCAATGTCGAGCGACTTCAGGACGCGGGCGGCGACGCCCTCGCCTTCGCGCAGCAGGCCGAGCAGGATGTGCTCGGTGCCCACGTAGGAATGATTGAGCGTCTTGGCTTCCTTGCCGGCCAGGGCGAGGACCTTCTTCACGCGGGGCGTGTAGGGAATGCTGTTCTGCGCCTTGGTCTCCTGGCCGGTGCCGACCTGCTTTTCGACGGCGGCGCGGACGGTTTCCAAGTCGAGCCCCATCTTCTGGAGCACACTCACCGCGACGCCCTGCCCCAACTTGATCAACCCCAGCAGAATATGCTCGGTGCCGACATAGTTATGGTGGAAGCGATCGGCTTCCTTGCGGGCCAGGGCGAGCACTTGCTGCGCGCGCGGCGTGAAGTTGTTCATCGGTTCCTGTGACATGTAGGTAAAGGGGTTGAGGCGGGAGACGGAAATGAAGAAAGGGAAACGGCGTTTCTTGTTTCTGCTGTTTCAGCACTGCCTAATTCTTGCCGGTGGTGGGAAAATCGAAATCCGGCCGGACGAAATTGGCAAACTCGGAACGCAGACGGGCCGCGCGCAACACATCGCGCAAGCCAGGCTCGAATTCCCCCTTTTGCGCGTGCTGGAGGTGGCCGGGCTGCGCCTCGATGAACAGCCGGTCGATACAAGAGCGGTTGCCGTCCGGGAACGCACCCAGGTCCACGCCCAGGCGGATGAGCGAAAGAAGATTCATCGCCTCGCTCGAGCTGAGCACATGGCTGTTCTGCAGGATGCCATAGGCGCGGCCGATCTTGTCGAGCAGCTTGCCGGAGTCGGCCTCGAGCAGCTTTTCGCGGGCGTTGAGCTCGTGCTCGACGATCGACTGGAGGACGCTGTTGAGCCGTTTGATGATCTCGTCCTCGGCCTCACCGAGGGTCGTCTGGTTCGAGATTTGGAAAATGCTGCCGCTGGCATCGGAACCCTCGCCAAACAGGCCGCGGACGACCATGCCGAGCTGATTCACCGCGCGAACGACCTTTTCCATCTGGTTGGAGATGACGAGCGCCGGCAGATGCATCATGGCCGAGCCACGCATGCCGGTGCCGAGGTTGGTCGGGCAGGCCGTCAGGTAACCGAGCGTCGGCGAAAAAGCGTAATCGAGGTTTTCCTCAATCGCGCTATCGAGATCGTTGATCGCGTTCCACGCCTTCTTCAGCTGGAAGCCGGACCGCAGGACCTGGATGCGGAGGTGATCCTCCTCGTTCAACATGACCGAGAACGCCTGGTCCTTGCTGATGATCACGCCGGCGCCGGTCTTGGCCCCGCTCAGCTCGCGGCTGATCAGGTGACGCTCGACCAGGATCTGTTTCTCCAGATCGCTCAGTTCGCCGATGGTGAGGTTGAAGCTCTTTTTCATCTGCGTCACGGACGACACGGCGCTGCGACAGGCCGCCAGCACTTCCTCGCGCTGCGCCGCCTTGGCCCAGCCGGGGAAGGAATGGCCCGCGACGTTGCGCGCCAGGCGCACCCGGGTCATCAGCACGATGGCGGTCTTGCTGCTCGCGGTATCGGTCAGCTCGGACGGAGCGTCGATGAGCGCAGCAATATCCATGGGCTTAGCTCGCGGCTTTCGCGGCGAAGGCTTGTTTGACTCGGTTGATTTCATCACGGGTTCGGGCAGCGTCTTCGTAGCGTTCGGACTTGATGGCGTCGGTCAGGTCGAGTTCGAGCTTGGTCAGGCGATCATAGAGGGATTTGCGCTCGAGGGCGCGGTGCGGGACTTTGCCGGTGTGGGCCGTGCCATTATGCATGTTCTCCAGCATTGGCTCCACCACCCCGCGGAAGGTCTCGTAGCACACCGGGCAGCCAAATCGGCCCTGCTTCTTGAAATCGTTCTGGCTGAAATTGCACCGCTCGCAGCGTACGCCCGAGTTCGGGGACTCCGGGTTGAGCGATGCCTTAAGCAACAGATCCGCCAGGGAGAACCCGCTCGGATCGGTCACGCCCTTGGCTTGGGCACAAGTCTCGCACAGATCGACTTTGTGAACCTTGTTGTTCACGATCTGGGTGAGGTGCACCGTTGCCGGCTTCGAGCAAAGATCGCATTTAAGCGGGTTGGCCATGGAGATTTGAAAAAGGTACCTGCACGCAACATGCCACACCCGCTCACGCTGGCAAGTGCGGGCGTGCGCGCGGAGGGGACGAGACGTTTAGGCGCGGGAGTATGCGCCATGGATGCAGACCTGTCGCTGGGGAGTAACGGGCAGATGGGGGTAGGTCGCCACCCCAGCCCGCGTTTGGCGCGGGCAGTTTGGAGTTTGGAGTTTGGAGTTTTGGGTTCCGCCCGCCGAAAATCGCGCAGACTTCCGGCCGCACCACTCCAAACGCCAAACCCCAAACTCAAAACCGAAAATCTGAGCGCCGCACTCAGATTTTCGTCCCTTCCACCAGCACCCGCTTCCGGAACGCCGTCAGCACGCGCTGGGTGATCGGTCCCGGTTTCCCGTTGCCGATCTCGCGGCCGTCGAGCTTGACCGCGGGGATGACTTCAGCCCCGGAACCGGTCAGGAAACACTCGTCCGCGACCCAGATATCGTAACGCGTCATATCGGCCTCGCGGATCGAGACGCCCACATCCTTGGCGATGTCGAAGATGGTCGACCGGGTCACGCCCTTCAGCGCGCCTTGGGAGGCGGAAGGCGTGATAATCTCTCCCTTATGGACGATGAAAACATTGTCCGCGGTGCATTCCGCCACATAGCCCTGGTCATTCAGCATGATGGCCTCGAGCGCGCCGAACTGCTTCGCCTCGATTTTGCCGAGGATGTTGTTCATGTAGTTCAGCGACTTGATCGTCGGCGGCAGCGCTGCCGGGCTGATCCGCCGGGTAGGCACCGTGACGATCGCGAGGCCGTTCTCGTAGTACTCCGTGGGGTAGAGCGAAATCTTGCTCGCGATGACGAACAGCGAAGGCTTCGGGCAAAGCCATGGCGCCAGCCCCAAATCCCCGACGCCCCGCGTGACGACCAGGCGGATGTAGGCGTCGGTCAACCCGTTCTGTCGACAGGTCTCACAGGTGACCTCGCTCAGTTCCGCGCGGGTCAGCGGGAGCTTTAACATGATGGCCTTGGCGGAGTATTCCAGCCGCTCGAGATGCTCATCCAGGCGGAAAACATTGCCGCCGTACAACCGGATTCCCTCGAAGACGCCGTCGCCATAAAGCAGGCCGTGGTCAAAGACCGACACCTTGGCGTCGTCCTTGTCGACGAACTTGCCATCGAGATAAATCTTCATCGCGCCAGCGTAGGGATGCACGAAAAGTTTTGTCCAGCCCGGCAGCGGAAAAATCACCACACTGGGCGTTACACCGGACGGGCGCAGTTGGGGGCAGCCCGATTCCGGTGCCGAGGTAGCGCCGGCTTCCAGACGGCTCCGAACCGCTGGATGAAGATGCATAAAATGGGGCCGCGGCGCCCCCGCCGCGGTTTCGATGTAACGGGGCGAGGGCGCCCCGTCCCCAACCCGAGGCATACCACGCGGCGCTCCGCCGGCCGGAGGTAGCGCAGGCGTCCCGCCTGCCTGTTTAGGAGCAGGCGGGACGCCGCGCTACTTCCCGGGGAGTTTCTGCTTGTGCCGGTCTTTTTTCGCCGAAACTGTCGCCTCGGTGCCACGTCTTACCGGGCGCCCCACCTCAACATGCGAAACCTACCTCGTCGCCACTCCAGCGTGGCCGCGCCCTTCACCCCAGTCGGACCTGTCCGCCGCAGCCCCAGCGAAGGAGCCTTTACCCTGATCGAACTCCTGACCGTGATCGCGATTATTGGCATCCTGGCCGCCATCGTCATCCCCACGGTCGGCTCGGTGCGAGAAAAGGCCCAGCGCGCGGTGGACGGCAACAATCTCCGCGAAATCCTGAAGGCCGCGCAGGTCTACGCCAGCGACAACCAGGATCGCCTTCCCGATCCCCAGCAGATTAACAACGCCGTCCTGAACAGCCCGCAGTTGATCTGGAAGTGGCCGGGCATCCTCGCCAAGAACAAGATTCTCGAGAACCCGGAATTTTACTTCGCGAAGAACGATCCGGCGTTCAACGGCATCCCCCCGACCTTTATCATCCTGCCGAGCACAGCGCGGAACACGCTCCATAACACCTTCACGAACGGCCGTTCGCCCTCTTGGGAGTTTGTCGGCGGGATCAAAATGAACGACAACCCCATGACCCCCGTGATCTACACGCGCGGGCTCATGCCCAACGGTCTTTGGAGTCCGACCAGCGGCGTTTACAAAGATACTGGCGGCTTCATCGCCTTCCTAGGCGGCAATGTCGGGTTTTATCCCAGCACGAACAACCCGCCCCTCTTCGTTTCCAACAACCCGACGAGCACGAACGCCAACAAATTCGCCGATGTGCGCGTGGCTATTCCGTTTAACACCGCCGCCCCCGCCCAGAGCGGCCGCATCTATGGCATCCCTCCCGCCACCGGTGCGGGCGGCATGATTGGGTCGGCCAACGGGACCCTCGCCACGCGCGGGCCCTGATCGGTTGAATCCATTGGGGCGCGTCCGACAGTACGCGCTCCACTCAGGTTTCTTGGCCAGATCGCCTTGCCTGGCTTCCTGGTTTCCTGCTTCAAGACCCCGGGATCCCCGGCAGCGCACGGTCTTTCGTTTTG
>JBKJRG010000029.1:0-2676 GCA_046594805.1 Opitutaceae bacterium
ATGAGAATTTACGGTGAGCTCTACTTTCACGGAACCTCTCAGCGTCAAGATCGACGACCTCACGGTCAGTTACCCAAACGGACTCGTCGCATTGCGTGACGCCTCGTTCGAGCTCAACGGCGGCGCCATTTGCGGGTTGGTCGGAGTGAATGGCAGCGGCAAGTCGACGCTGTTCAAGGCGATCATGGGGCTGCTGCGACCGGTGGCCGGAAGCGTGGTCGTGGCGGGTCTGCCGGTCCACGAGGCGCTGAAAAAAAACCTCATCGCCTATGTGCCGCAATCGGAGGAAGTGGACTGGAGCTTTCCGGTCAGTGTCTGGGACGTGGTGTTGATGGGCCGGTACGGCTACATGAATTTCATGCGGATGGCACGGGCCGAGGATCGCCGGATCGCGGAGGAGAGCCTGACGCGAGTGGGGATGCTCGAATACCGGGAGCGGCAGATCGGGGAATTGTCGGGTGGGCAGCGGAAGCGGGTATTCCTCGCGCGGGCGCTGGCGCAGCGCAGCCGGGTCATCCTGCTCGATGAACCGTTCACCGGCGTGGATGTGACGACGGAGGAAACGATCATCGGCTTGCTGCGCGAGCTGCGGAACGAGGGCCAAATCATGCTCGTCTCCACGCACAATCTCGGGTCGGTGCCGGAGTTTTGCGACCACGTCGTCCTGATCAACAAGACCGTGCTGGCCGCAGGTCCGACGACGGAGGTGTTCACGGAGGCGAACCTGCTCCTGGCTTTCGGCGGCGTGCTCCGGCATTTTCGCTTTGACGAATCGACGGTGCAGAAGCACGACGGCCGCGCCGTCACGCTGCTCACCGATGACGAGCGGCCGCTGGTTTTCGGCAAGGGCGGTCACCTCGAATACAGCCAGCGCAAGGGCCACGAGGGCGTGGTGGAGCAGCGCAAGGAAAAAGACGATGAGGACGAGGCATGATCCAGACGCTCCTGCTGCCACTCCAGTATGAGTACATGCTCAAGGCCATCCTGGTCAGCGGGGTGATTGGCGGAGTGTGCGCCTTCCTTTCCTGTTTCATCACCCTCAAGGGCTGGTCGCTGATGGGCGACGCGCTTTCGCACTCGGTCGTACCGGGGGTGGCGGTGGCGTATTATGCCGGGTGGCCGTTCGCCGCCGGGGCTTTCCTGACGGGGCTGCTGGCCGCCGCCGGCATGGGCTTCGTGAAAACCAAGACGCGCCTGCGCGAAGATGCCGTCATTGGCGTCGTGTTCACCGCCTTTTTCGCGCTTGGGCTGCTGCTCATCTCGCTTTTTCCCAGCCAGGTCGACCTTCGCTCGATCGTCTTCGGCAACATTCTCGGCATTTCCAACCCGGACATTGTGCAGGTACTGATTATCTCCGCCGTGACGCTCGTCATTCTCGGGCTGAAGTGGCGCGATTTGCTGCTCTTCTGTTTTGACCTGAACCAGGCACGCGCGCTGGGCCTCAACACCACGGCGCTCCACTTTACCTTGCTGACCCTGTTGTCTGCGACGGCGGTGGCGGCGCTGCAGACGGTGGGCGCCTGCCTGGTGGTGGCGATGCTGGTGACTCCGGGCGCGACGGCCTATCTGCTGACCGATCGTTTCAGCCGGATGATCGGCATTGCGGTGGGCATGGGCGTGGGCACCTCGCTCGTCGGCGCGTATGCGAGTTATTTTTTCGATGGCTCGACCGGCGGATGCATCGTGACGCTGCAAAGCGCGCTTTTCGTCTGCGCGCTGGTCTTCGGACCGAAACATGGGTTGCTGGCGGCGCGGGCGCGGCGGAGGACGGCAAGCGTGGAGTCGGTCGCATGAGTTCTTTTTTCGAACGCAACCCGGCAGGTAGGGACGCTTGGTGGGGATGCAACGCCCTCGCCGCGTTTCGTCCGAACTCCGGGGCGAGGGCGCCCCGGCCCCATTTCACGGCCGCGCGCCTAGTCCCGACATGAACCGCCTCCTCGAACCGTTCCAATACCCTTTCATGGTCGATGCCATGATCGTCGGCGTCACGGTGGGCGCGGTGTGTGCAGTGCTCTCGTGTTACCTGGTGCTGAAGGGCTGGTCGCTCATGGGCGACGCCATCTCGCATGCCGTGTTGCCGGGCATCGTGCTGGCTTACGCCGCGGGGCTGCCCCTCGCACTGGGCGCGTTCGCATCAGGGCTGCTCTGCGCCCTGCTCACCGGCTACATCAAGGCGAACAGCCGCGTGAAGGAAGACACCGTCATGGGCGTGGTCTTCACGGGTCTTTTCGCGTTTGGCCTGGTTCTCTTCACCAAGATAAAAAGCGACCTCCACCTCGATCACATCCTGTTTGGCAACATCCTCGGCCTCGCGCCGGGGGATCTGCGGGACACCCTGATCGTCGCGGGGCTGACGCTGGCCGTCATCCTGGCGCTGCGCCGGGATTTGCTCCTTTTCTGTTTTGATTCAGGCCACGCGCGGACGATTGGGCTGCGATCGGGGATGCTCTATTATCTGCTGCTCTCGCTCCTGGCGGTGACGATCGTGGTTTCGCTCAAGGCGGTCGGAATTATTTTGGTCATCGCGATGCTCGTGACGCCGGGCTGCGTCGGTTATCTCCTGACGGATCGCTTCAACCGGATGCTGGTCATTGCCACGGTCACGGCGGTCTCATCGGCCTTCCTGGGGGTTTATGTCAGCTTTTTCATCAACGCCTCGACGGGGGCGTGCATCGT
>JBKJRG010000611.1:0-3366 GCA_046594805.1 Opitutaceae bacterium
CTTGAGCTCCCCGCCGCTGCGCCGACCCGCCCGCAGGCCTGCGTGCTCGACCTGCGCTATGCCCGTGGGGATTCCGTCGCAGCGGTTGCGCTGGAGCAGTGGTTGAAGTCCCGCGCCACCCCGCGCACGCCGGTGTTTGTTCTCGCCAATGGCGACACGGCACCGCCGTTGCTCACCCTGCTCGCCGATGACGATGCCTTCCCTGGCGTGGTCGTGATTGGCGTCGCGTCGCGCGGCTTTCGCCCGGCGCTCGCGGTGGCAGGCACGGCCGAAAATGAACGCCGCGCGTATGAGGCGGTGGAAAAGGGAGCGACCCTCGCTTCCCTGCTCGTGGAGAATCCCGACAAGGTGCGCAACGACGAGGCCAGCCTGTCGAAGGACCGGCTGGGGGAAGCGGGCCCGGAGGCCGGGCCCCGCGATAAGAACGCGGCGCTGGCACCGCCGCTCGACGTGGCGTTGCAGCGGGCGGTGCATCTTCATCGCTCCCTGCGGGCGTTGAAAAAAATCTAGGAGGACGGAGCCCCACTGCCGGGTGCATCAGCCGGCGCCGACCGAATCCAGTTTTGCCTTTCGCGTAAATCCATGTCCTTTCGCTGGCCTGATGTCCGCACCGGGGCCCATCATTGCCGTTTGCACCGCGAATATCTGCCGCAGCCCGATGGCGGCGGCGTTGCTCCAGCATGCGCTCGCGGCCCAGCCCGAGCCGTGGCGTTCGCTCAAGGTGATTTCCGCGGGCGTGGCGGCGCGGCCGGGGGAACTGGTCTCCGAGAATTCCGTGCTGGCGTTGAAAAAAGTGGGCCTCGACATCGCGGCGCATCGTTCGCAGTCGCTCACGCAGCGGATGCTCGACGAAGCCTGCGCGGTGATCTGCATGACGGAATCGCATCGAGCGATGATCGAGCTGCAAGCCGAGCCGGTGCCGGGAATTATCGTCCTGTTTCGCGAGTTCATGCCCGAACTGGCCGACAAGGAAATCGGCGACCCCTATGGCGGGCCCTTGAAAGTCTACGAGGCGGCCCGCGACGAGATGGTCGAAGCCATCCCCTCCCTGGTCGAGTACCTTAAGACACGGGTTGCCGCCAAGCCGGCGTCGTGAGGGCGGAGCTCGAATTGCGGATTTCGGATTGCGGATTGCGGATTAAAAACCTGCGCTAGGGCCGTCTTTTTCGGTTTCCGTCCCGAGTGGTTCGGAATCCGCAATCCACAATCCGCAATCCGCAATTCGCATGTCCCTCAACTCCGCTCCGCTGCGCACCCTCGACCCCGACATCTACGCCGCCATCGCGGCGGAGTTCGCGCGGCAGCAAAGCCACATCGAGCTGATCGCGTCGGAAAACTTCACCTACCCCGCGGTGATGGAAGCGCAGGGCAGCGTGCTAACCAACAAGTATGCCGAGGGCTATCCGGGCAAACGCTGGTACGGCGGCTGCGAGCAGGTCGACAAGATCGAGACGATTGCAATTGAGCGGGCGAAAAAACTTTTCGGGGCCGAACACGCCAACGTGCAGCCGCATTCCGGTTCACAGGCCAACTTTGCGGTCTACACGGCCGTCCTGCAGCCCGGCGACAAGGTGCTCGGGATGAACCTCAGCCACGGCGGCCACCTGACCCACGGCAACCCGGCGAATTTTTCCGGCAAGCTCTACAAGTTCTGCCAGTACGGCGTCCGCGAAGACAACGGCCTGATCGACTACGACGAGCTGGAGGCCGTCGCCGCGCGCGAGCAGCCGAAGATGATCACCGTGGGGGCCAGCGCCTATTCGCGCATCATCGACTTCGCGCGCATGGGAGAAATCGCGCGCAAAGTGGGTGCCATGTTGTTCGCCGACATCGCGCATATCGCCGGGCTGGTGGCGTCGGGCCATCACCCTTCGCCGGTCCCGCACGCGGACTTCGTCACCACGACCACCCACAAGACGCTGCGCGGCCCGCGCGGCGGCCTCATCCTCTGCAAGGCGATCCATGCGAAGGCGGTCGACTCGGCGATGTTCCCGGGCGGGCAGGGTGGTCCGTTGATGCACGTCATCGCGGCGAAGGCGGTATGCCTCGCGGAGTGCCTCAAGCCCGAGTTCAAGGCGTACTCCGCGCAGGTGATCAAAAACGCCCGCGCGCTCGCCGCGGCGATGGAGCAGCGCGGCTACAAGATCGTCTCCGGCGGGACCGACAATCACCTCATGCTGGTGGATCTGCGGCCAAAATTCCCGGAGCTGACGGCCAAGAAGGCGCAGGAGACGCTCGATCTCGCCCACGTCACGTGCAACAAGAACACCGTGCCCTTCGAGACGCGCAGCCCGTTCCAGGCCTCGGGCATCCGGCTCGGTACGCCCGCCGTGACCACGCGCGGTTTCGTCGAAACGGACATGGCGGAAATCGCCGGCTGCATCGACACGGTCCTCGCCGCGATCGGCACGCCGAACGAGACGAATGTGCTCGGTGAAGTAAAACAGCGGGTCGCCACCTTGACGGGACGTTATCCGCTGCCGTACCGGCTTTAAGAAGGTGGGGGCGGCTCTCCGAGCCGCCCTGAGTTTCAAAGGCGAATCGCACGGGAACCCAGGCCGGCTCGGAGAGCCAGCCCCACCCTTTGAGAGACCCTCCAACGCGCCGGTAAGGTAGTCCGGTTCGCGCGGCGGCTTGAGGATAAGCCGCCCTACCTTTCTTCGCCGCGTTCACCGTTGCCCGGCCCGCTCCGCCCCGCCCACTCTCCGTTTCGTCAATGTCATCCGCTGCCCGTCCGCTTCCCTTTTTTTCCTCCCGCCTCGTCGTGGCGGCGATCCTGGTGGCGGGAGTGGTGGTCAGCATCGTGTCGTATCGCGTGGGACGCGCGGAGGAGGAGGAAAAGGCCGAGCTGCAATTTGAGCGGCGGGCCGGCGTGCGGCATGCGCTCACGCGCGAGGTCCTGAGCCGGTACGAAGATTCCCTCTTCGGCTTCGCGGCACTTTTCATGCTGGACGGAAGCGTGACGCGCGCGGAATTCGATCGCGCGGCCACGCGGCTGGAGGGAAGGGTGAAGGGAGCCCAGGCTTTCGAGTGGGTGCCGTTCGTGCCGCATGCACAACGCGCGACCTTCGAGGCCGCCCAATCGGGCCCGACTTCGCCGTCCTTCGAGATTGTCGATGTCGACTTCACGGGGCAGCGCACCCCGGCCCCGGCAAGGCCCGTTTATTATCCGATTACTTTTATCCAGCCGATGCGGGGGAACCTTGAGGCGTTGGGGTTCGATCTCAAGGCGGGGCCGTCGGCCGCGTTCCTGGAACGGGCGCGGGAATCCCGCCAGATGGTGGTCACAAGCCAGATTAGACTGGTGCAGGAGAAACAAGGCCAGATGGGTGTCGTGCTGATCTGGCCGGTTTTCCGAGCGACCCC
>JBKJRG010000613.1:0-4478 GCA_046594805.1 Opitutaceae bacterium
GGGCCACACGGCGGCGGACATCACGTCATTCCAACGCTCGCGCGGGCGCGCGGGAAAGGTCGCCGGGGCGACGATGGCGCCGAGGCCGTTTTCCAGTTGCTGGCGCAGGAGAGTTTCAGGGGCTTCGGGCAGCTCGATTTCCAGTTGGACCACCTTCTGCAGAAAAATAGTGCCGGCTTCGGCCGAGGCCCCGCCCAAGGCTTCCACCACTGGCCGACGCTCGAAGAGCAGCAGACAGACCAGGTTCGGCAGGGCCGCCTGCGACTCCATGAGCCGGGCCAGCAGCCGCACGTCGGCGGCAGGCAGCCGATCGATGTCGTCCAGGCTGACGATCACGGGGCAGGACAACGCGCGCAACTGCGCGCCCAGCGCATCCCATCGTTTCCGCAGGACCGGCGCGGCGTCGGCGGCGAGTGAGTCGGGGCGTTGTGCCCCGAGCGCCAGGCCGAGTTGCTGCCATCCCTCGGCCACGGCGCGGACCGCGGGTTCAGCGTGCGCGGCAAGTTGTGCCCCGAGGTGCTGGCAAAAAGTCTCCGGTAATCCCGCCGGGCCGCTGCAGGCCCAAGGGTTAAAATCCACCCACGCCCCGGCCGGCCGGCCAGGCGCACCGGCAGCCGCGACGAAATGACGGATGAAATTCTTCAAGGTCGTCTTTCCGCTGCCGGCGTCGCCGTTCAGGCTCACGACCAGATGACCGCGGCCCTGCCACGCGCAAAGTTCGTGCGCGATGCGCTCCGCGAAAGGGGCGCGGCCGAGCGAATCGCCGGTCGGATCCTCGATGGGTCGATCCGTTGGGCCGCGGTCGGAAAGGGTGGTGCTCATGCTCGAGTCATGTCGCGCCCGCTCCGCGCTAACAATCCGCGCGCGGCCTGCCCCTCCCATTTACGGATCCTTGCAGCCGGTTCGCCGGAATTTTAGCAGTGAAATTACAGACCACGCGCCTGGCCTGCCGCTACGCGAGCTACTGCGCCAGCAGATGCTCGGCAGCGCGAGCGATGTAATTTTCCCCCGCCAACTCACCCTTCAGTGCCGCTTCGAAGAGGGGACGAAATGATGCGGGCCGTTGCGGAAGGTTGGTCAGGTAGTTGAGCGCTTCCAGCCTGACTTCGAATATCTGGTCCGGCGCGAGCGCGGCCGAGAACACCGGCCAGGCTGTCTCGGCGGCGGCGCCGCCCTTGTGCGCCAGCACGGAGGCGGCGGCCAGCCGCACCGAGGGCGTCCGGTCGCGGAGCAGGGGAACAAGGTCGACGGCTTCGGGCGCGCGCCGCGCGGCGAGGGCGCCCCAGAATCGAATCACCGGGAGCGGATCGCGCAACGCGACCGAAATATCGGCGGCCGACGGCGAAGCGGGCAGTTGCAGGCGGTCCACCGTGTCGATGATCCGGGCGAGGGGATACGCCGCATCGTCCTGTCCCACGTCGCTCGGCGATCGCTGGCCGGCGAGTTCCCGCAGGAGTGGTTCCGGCATGAAACCCGTGTCGCGAATCCGGAGGAGGTGCGCGCGATTGGCGGCGCGCAGCCGTTCGAGCGTGGCCCGCTGGCCGCGTTCGGCGGCGAGATTGCGGACATTATCGGGATCGGCCGTGCAATCGAAGAGCTGCTCGACCGGCTTGGGCTCGAAGAACGAAGCCTGGATGGCGTTGAGCTTGCCCTCGCGGCGCAGGCGATCCCAGTCCTTCATCGACGCCATGTTCCAGAGGTAGGTGACGAACTGCATCGTGGGCAGTTCCGGCCGGTAATTGCGGATGTAGCGCCAACGACCGTCGGTGACGGCACGGCAAAAATCGTACCTTTCGTCCATCCGATCGCGAAAGCTGTACGTGAACTGCGGCGCGGCAGCGCGGGCGGCGCCGGCGAACGCGCGGCCCTGGAAAAACTCCGGCGCCCGGACGCCGGCGAGACTGAGCACGGTCGGCGCCAAATCCACCCAGTTGATCAGTTCGGTGGAGCGGGTGCCGGGCGCGGAAGGAGCGAGCGCGGAGAAATTCTTCGGGAAGCGCACGGCCAGGGGCGGGTGAGTGCCGTTCTCGAACAGGAAGCGTTTGCTGCGCGGCAGCACGCCGCCGTGATCGGAGTAATAGAAGACCACGGTGTCGTCGGCCAGCCCATCGGCCGCCAATTCCGCCAACACTTCCCCGATCTGCCGATCGGCCTCGGCGACGCGATCGTAATACTGGGCAAGGTCGGCGCGGACCTCTGGCGTATCTGGCAGGTAAGCCGGGACGCGCACCTTCGCGGGATCGGTCACGAGGGGAAGCCGTTTGTGCAGAGAGCTCTCGTGACTGGCGGAATAATTAAAGACGCTGAAAAATGGCTGGCCCGGCTTCCGGTTGCGCCAATGCGCCTGCGCGCCGTTCTCGTCCCAGGTGCCCGGGAGGACGGCGGCGTTGTAGTCGGTCTTCGCGCGATTGCTGGTAAAGTAACCCGCCGTACGGAGGTAAGCGGGAAAGTAACGCAGCCACGGCGGCATGGGCACGGTGCTGCGCATGTGCTGGGTGCCAAGCGAAGGAGCATACATCCCCGTGATAATGCTCGCGCGCGTGGGCGCGCAGACGGCCGAGGTGGAGTAGGCGCGCTCGAACAGAATTCCTTCCTGCGCCAGCCGATCGAAAACCGGGGTTCGCGCGAGGGGATCGCCGTAGGCGCCCACAAACGTGGCGCTGTTGTCCTCGGCGACGACCCAGAGGATGTTCGGACGGGGCGGGGACAGGTCCGCGGCGTAACTTCCGAGAGCGGCAGAGAGTCCGACGAGCAGGAGAGTGGCCAGGCGAGGTGTCATGGGGTCGTGTGAGAGCATTTTCAGTTTGGCGCGGGACTCGACTCTATTAGTAAAGGGACGGTTCGGGGTTGAAGCAGGAAACCAGGAAAACAGGAACCAATCCGGAGAATAGCCAGCGCAGGATTGTTTCCTGGCTTCCTGCTTCAATCTCTTTAGGCGCACCTGTCGTTGCCGCATGGTCTTTGACGTTGGACCGCCCGGGGAAACGGTGCTCCTTTGGCTCCGCCTTCCCCGATGAAAATTCCCCGTCACGTCCTGGTCCTGCTCTTTGGCGCGTTCTCCAACCTGGGTTTCGCTGCCAGTGGCGCGTCCAAGCCCAATGTGATCTTCATCCTTGCGGACGACCTGGGCTACGGCGACGTCGGCGCCTTCGGCCAGAAGTTGATCAAGACGCCGCATATCGATCGGCTCGCCGCGGAAGGGATGCGTTTCACCCAAGCCTACGCGGGTGAGACAGTGTGCGCGCCGTCGCGTTGCACGCTGATGACCGGGAAACATAACGGCCACTCCCACATTCGCGGCAACCGCGAGATAAAGCCCGAGGGCCAGGAGCCGATGCCCGCCGACACGTTTACGGTGGCACATCTGATGCAGCAGGCCGGCTACACCACCGGCATCGTGGGCAAGTGGGGGCTGGGGCATCCCGGCTCGGCGAGCGTGCCGACCAAGATGGGCTTCGATTATTTCTACGGTTACAACTGCCAGCTGCGCGCGCACGAATACTATCCCGATCATCTCTGGCGGAACGACGAAATCGTGCCGCTCGACGGCAAGACTTATTCGCACGATCTGATGGCCAACGAGGCGCTGGACTTTGTGCGCCGGAGCAAGGACAAGCCCTTCTTCCTCTACCTCGCTTTCACGACACCGCACCAGAAGCTGCAGGTGCCGGACCTCGCGCCGTATGAGAATGAGACATGGCCGCAGAACCTGAAGACCATCGCGGCGATGATTACGCGGATGGACCGCGACATCGGCCGGTTGATGGCGCTGCTCAAGGAACTGAAGCTGGATGAGAACACGCTGGTGCTCTTCAACAGCGACAACGGCGCGGCGTATCGCGACGAGCTCTTCAACCATTCGGGCCCATTGCGCGGGTACAAACGCGACATGTATGAGGGCGGTCTGCGCTCGCCCGGCATCGCGCGCTGGCCGGCCAAGATCAAGGCGGGGGTCACGAGCGAGCAGGTCTGGGCCTTCTGGGATTTCCTGCCGACCATGGCGGAGTTGACCGGCCAAAAACCCCCGGCGGACATCGACGGCATCTCCGTCCTGCCGGCGTGGCTGGAGCAGAAAGCGGTGGCCCACCCGCCGCTCTATTGGGAATTCCACGAGCGGGGATTTTTCCAGGCCGCGCGGATCGGCGATTGGAAAGTGGTCCGGGCCGGCACCAAGAAGCCGCTCGAGCTCTACAATCTCAAAATCGATCTGGGCGAAAAGAACGACGTGGCCGCGCAGAATCCGGAGGTCGTCAAGCGGTTCGAGGAATACCTGAAAACCGCGCGCGTGGATTCACCGCTGTGGCCGATTAACGAGACGGTGGCCCCCGGCAAGAGTGGCGCCGGCAAGAAACAGAAAGAAGCTGGCGAGTAGTCGCGAGCTCCGGCGTAGCAACAGGCCTGCGTGCCTGTTGTCCCGGGTAAACCTGAAACGGCAGGCAGCGACGCCTGCCGCTACATAATAAACCCATGCAATACCC
>JBKJRG010000437.1:0-5210 GCA_046594805.1 Opitutaceae bacterium
TGCACAGATTCTGGCCATGATGGTTTCGAGTTGGTTAAAGGGTCGGAAGTAAAGGTTCCGGGCAAGGCTAGGCAAGGGCATTTTTCCCCGGGTGGATGCCTTGGGCTGAGACCGCCCTGCTTCTCTCCAGTAATGCCCTTTTCACCTGTTCAGCTGCGCTTTCCATAGTTCGACGAACCGGAGCTACTGGCGGCTGGCGTGCAGCACTTGGAATTTCTGGCCCAATTGGGCGGGATGCAGGAGCTGGAGAAGAGACCGTTTCCTCTGACTCGGCTTTTCCGCCTCCGCTTCGGCGATACGCGCGAGGGTATCCCCGGCATGGTGAACGAAGAAGGCCTCCTGGGATTCAACCTGCGGCGCCATGAAGCCTTCTGCGGCGAGGGTGGCCACCAGCCAGTCCCAACAAACATGGCAGGTGAGGTCCTGTTGGCCCGGCTGCGCCAGCAGGTCATTGGACTGGGTGTGGCGGAAATAAGCGCGCGCCGTGCCGGCAGGCGTGAACTCCGTCAGCTCCCGCCACGATTTCCCGTAGTCGAACGCGACGAACAGCCCCGCCCAGGGCTGCCGGGCGATTTCGCGCAGGAGCGAGACCGATGCCAGGGGCGCGTCGATCCTATATCCCGAAGGCGCGGCCAGTGGCAGCGCGACCAGGTTCGCCAGGTTCTCGAGCGCCGGACTCATTTCCGTCTCCTCCAATGCGCCCTGGTTTATTCGCACGCCCAGTTCGCGCCACCCTCCGTCACGAAACACAAATCGGCTGAAGGGCTGCGCGTCGAAGAGCTCGTTGGAAAACACCACGCAGCGGCCAGTCAGCGCCACCGGCTCACCCGCGGCGACAGCGCGAGCTGACCGAAAGGGGTGAGTGACCGCGGCGAGGATGCCCTCGGGGGTTTCCGCGCCGATTTCGACGAAAGCATAGTCGCGCGGATCCCGCTGGCCCAAGAGGGTAACGCAGGCCGCGACCACAATCTCGCCAAAAATCGCGCCGCTGGTACTCGCGGTAAAAAAATCCGTGCCGCCGCCGTACCCGATTCGCCGCTGCGCGCTGCGATAGTAGCCGACGACCGGGTGATAAAGGGCCAGGTCCATGAAACGCGCGAAAGTCATCGCGCCGCTCTCGTCCGCGCCCGCGCGAAAGACCGCGAGAAACTCGGGTGACGGTGGCGCGACAGGTGGGGACGACGAACCCATTTACAAACCGAACCGGATGGCCACAGTGGAGGGGATGTTCAAACGGATTCTCGTTACCGCGACCGGCGTGGTGCTCGGTTGTGCGCTTTCCGTCGCCGGGCTGCGCGTGGCGGCGGCATGGAATCTGTTTCCGAACCGCGAACTCCTGCGCTCGGCGAATTACGTTCGGGACGTGATGCGGCTGGTGAGCGAAAATTACGTCGACGAAAAAGTCTCGAGTTATGAGCTGCTGACGCGCAGCGCCCTGCATGGGATGATCGAGACGCTTGACCCGCATTCGGAATTTCTCGAGGCCAAGCTCAACCAGGAATTCGAGGAGGATCTCATCGGCGAGTTCGGCGGGATTGGGATTCAGGTGGAGACCCGCCAGAATCGGGTCATCGTGATTGCGCCGCTCGCCGGCACCCCGGGCGAACGCGCCGGCATCCGCCGTGGCGATGAAATCGTCAGCATCGATGGCAAGGCCGTCGACACGACCGGGAATACCGACGGCGTCGTGGGCCGGCTGCGCGGCAAGCCGAAGACGTCAGTGGTGGTGGGCCTGTTTCGCCCGTCCACCCAGCAAACCCTGACGCTCACGCTGATCCGCGAAGTCATCCAGATTACGAGCGTCCGGGATGTGCGCGTGATCGGAGACGGCATTGGCTATGTGCAGTTGACGGAATTCTCCGAGCACACGGCGGAGCAGTTCGATCACGCGCTGGAAGCGCTGGTGAAGAAAGGAATTCACAGCCTGATCATCGACCTGCGCAACAATCCCGGCGGCCTGCTGGACGCCGCCGTCGAAGTGGCCGAACCGTTTTTCCGTAAGAACGAACTCATCGTTTACACCAAGGGCAGAAAACCGAATGACCGGGAGGAATTTCGCGCCAAGGTCGGCGGTTCCCCCGTCGTCATCCCGCTGGCCGTGCTGATCAACGCCGGAAGTGCGAGCGCGGCCGAAATAGTCACGGGAGCGCTGAAGGACACTGGCCGCGCCGTCATCGTGGGCGAACGTTCCTTCGGCAAAGGCTCGGTGCAATCCGTCTTCAAGCTCGATAACGGCGAAGGCATGCGGCTCACCACCGCGCGCTATTTCACCCCCGGTGGCGCGACGATTCACGAGAAGGGCATCGCTCCGCATGTCGAAATCGTGATGACGCCGGAGGAAGACACAAAACTGGCGCGCCAGCGCTCGCGCCCGGACCTCACCGATCCGCAGGATTTCAAGGCCCGGTTTGGCTTCGAGCCGATCGTCGACCGGCAGCTCGATGCGGCGGTGGCCGTCCTGACCGGCGTGCGGCTGCTGGCGGACAATGAGGTGCGACGCGTGTCCAACGTGCGATGATCCTGGCGCTCGAGAGCTCGTGCGACGAGACGGCGGTCGCGGTTTTCGATCCGCATCGGGGAATGGTCGGCGAGTGGGTGCAGAGCCAGATCGCGCTGCACGAAAAACACGGGGGGGTGGTGCCCGACCTCGCGACGCGCGAGCATTTGCGGACATTCGCGCCCTTGCTCGAGCGGGTAAAAACCACGATGGGGTTTGGCGAAATCACGGCCATCGCCGTGACGCAAGGACCGGGGCTGGCGGCCTGTCTTGCCATCGGCGTGGCAGCCGCGAAATCGCTGGCGCTGGCGCTGCGCGTCCCGGTCGTCGGCGTCAATCATCTGCGCGGCCATGTCTGGTCGCCCTTCATCGCCTTGCAGGCAGAGGCGCCGGGAGAGTTCGACCAGCGGCTGGCCAGCATGCTGCCGCATCTCGGCCTGATTGTCTCCGGGGGCAACACGCTGCTGTTCACGATCCGGGCGCAGCGGGGAGTCGCGGTGTTGTCCTCGACCCGCGACGATGCGGCGGGCGAAGCGCTGGACAAAGGCGCGAAACTGCTCGGCTTGGGCTATCCGGGTGGTCCGCTGATTGAGCAATGGGCCGCGAAGGGTCGCGCGGATGCGTTCGATTTCCCCCGCGGGATTGGCCGGCGCGACGAACTGGATTTTTCTTTTTCGGGCGTGAAGACGAGCCTGCGCTACTTGCTGGAGAAAATGCCGGCCGCGGAGGTTGAGCGGCGGAAGGCGGACTTGTGCGCCAGCTATCAGGAGGCGGTCATTGATGCGTTGGCGCGAAAGTGCCGCGCCGCCTTGCGCCAGGGGGAGGGCGAGTACCGCAGCCTGGGCCTTTCGGGCGGAGTGGCCAACAACCTCGTCTTGCGGGCGGCGCTGGCAGCAGAGGCGCAGCGCGCGCGGATCCCGTTCTTCGCCGCCCAGCCGAAGCACACCGGGGACAATGCGGGGATGATCGCTTTCGCCGCGTGGGTGGAAAAAGCGTCCGCCGGGCCGGGCGGGCCGGCGCAAGGCCTGGCGCTGCGGATCGAGCCGAGCCTGGCGCTGTAGTGGCTGCGGCATCCGGCCGCAGCTGGAATGGAGGGGCTCGACGACCCCCGCGGGGACGGGCGCCGAAGATAGTTCGCGGGCGTCGGCAAGCGACGCCCCTACGCCGACTGTCTGGCCTCCGTCGTCACTTGTAATCCCGCCGCAAATTGCTCGGCAGGATTCCAAGTTCCTCGCGATATTTCGCCACGGTGCGACGCGCGATCGTGATGCCTTTTTCCAATAGCTTCGCCACCAGCTCCTGATCGCTGAGGGGCGCGCCCTTGTCCTCCATGTTAATCAGGTCGGCGATCATTTCCTTCACGCTGGTGTTGGAAACAGATGCGCCGCTCTCCGCCTGGTAGCCCGGAGTGAAGAAGTACTTGAAGTCGAAGACGCCGTGGGGCGTGCGGATGTACTTGTTCGCGATGGCGCGGCTCACCGTGGTCTCGTGCACCCCGACCACGTCGGCAATCTGCGTCATGGTCAGCGGCTTCAAGTGCGAGACGCCGTTCTTGAAGAACTCCTGCTGCGCCTTGATGATCTCGCGGGTTATCCGCTCGATCGTCCGCTGCCGCTGCTCGATCGAATCGATCAGGAATTTTCCCGAGCGCATCCGTTCGCGCAGGTATTCGCGCTCGTCCTTCGAGAGCGTGCCTTTCGCGATGAGATCGCGGTAGGTGCTCGAGATGCGCAGGCGGGGGATGTAATCGTTGTTGAGGTGGATCTTCCATTCCTCGCCGTCCTGCTCGACGGTGACATCAGGGACGACGACGCGATTGTTGTCCTCGGCAAACCGGCGGCCGGGCGCTGGATCGAGTTTGCCGATTTCCTCGATGGCGGATTGCACATCGTCGGCGTCCGCCCCGAGTTTTCGTGCCAGCTCCGGAATCCGGCGCCGGGTCAGCAACTCGAAGTGATCGCGAATCATCCGCGCCGCGAGCGAAGTGCCGCGACCTTTCGCGGTAAGCTGGGCGACAAGGCAGTCCGCCAGATCGTGCGCCGCGATGCCCGGCGGATCGAAAGTCTTGAGGACCTTCAGCGCCTCCTGCACTGCTTCGAGCGGGAGGGCGGTCTGGAGGGCGATGTCGGAAGGGGTCTGGGTCAGGAACCCGCGATCATCCAGGCTGCCGACGAGATGCTGCATCGCCTCCAGCGCGGGCTTCGACAGGTCGGTCATCTCCGCCTGCTGCATCAGGTGTTCCTGCAGTGACGTCACGCTCACCAGCGAGTCGAAGAAATGCTGTCGCTTCTCGGCATCCTCGGACGTGAAGGGCTGCGCGCCCCCGACACTGGCCATGTGGTCGCGCCAGTCCTCGTCGAGCTTGCCCAGGATCTCGAACTCCTTGTCCCGGGAAAAATCCATTTCGTCGCGCTTCGGCTCACCCTCGGTCTGATCGGTGGGCGCGTTGGACTCGGAATTGTGGTTGGCGTCGCTCTCGCCCTGGTGCTCGCCGCCTTCCTCCTCGGCCGGCTTGTCGAGGCTCTCTCCCTCCATCGGCAGTTCCTCGAGCGTCGGGTTGCTCTGCAACTCCTCCTGGATAACCGAGCGCAGATCGAGCGCCGCCACCTGAAGGATTTTCAGGGAGTGGCGCAACTGCGGCGCGAGGACAAGCGACTGGGACTGTCGCTGCCGGAGATCTTGGCTAAAGCCGGGCCCGCTCATGTAGATGAAA
>JBKJRG010000562.1:0-8046 GCA_046594805.1 Opitutaceae bacterium
GTTTCTTCCACAATGCCGGTGAACATGCGCATGTGCAGCAAATCCCGAAATGCTCCTCCGCCAAGCTGCAAACGAAAGAAGCCGTTCGGCAAAAGTGCGTGGTAGGGGCGTCACTTGACGACGCCCGGCAGCTTTGGGGGCCACGTGAATAGCGGACGTCGACCAGCGACGCCCCTACAGGACGATGGTCGTTGATTGCTCGCAGGGTGAATACCGCCCCGCCCCGAGGCGTCTGAGTTCAACTGGCATGAAACCGAACTTTCCCTACTGTGTCCGTCCTTTCCTGTGGCCAACGACGCTGAAATCCTCACTCCCGAGTCCGAGCGCGAACTGGTGCAGCGCGCGCGGTCGGGCGAAGAGGAAGCCTTTGGCACCCTCATGCGGACCCACTACGAGCCGGTTTTTCGCCTCGTGAACTCGATCATCCGCGATGAGCACAGCGCCCGCGATGTCTGCCAGGAAGTATGGCTGACCATCTGGAAGAACATCGCCTCGTTCCGGGGCGAGGCAAAGTTTTCCACGTGGGTTCACCCCATCGCGACCCGGCGCGCGATCGATCACCTGCGCAGCCGGAAGCGCTGGCTCAACCGGTTCCTCCCCTTTCTCCCGGAAAATTCGGACGACGGTTCCAGCGACCGTCCGATCGGCGTGGCCGAACCCGCCGCCGCCGGCGATCCCCGGCAGGATATGGAGCAGGGCGAGCGCACTGCCCGGTTCGAGCGCGCGATCGCGTCGCTCCCGCCGAAGCACCGCGCCGTCCTCGCGCTGCGCGAGATCCAGGGACTTTCCTACGACGAAATTGCCGCCAACCTCGACATCGCGCGAGGCACGGTGATGTCGCGACTTTTTCACGCGCGCCGGTTGTTGGTGCAAAAACTTGGAGACATGCCATGAAAAAAATCCACATCGTCCTTGTCCTGTTGCTCGGTGCCCTGCTCGCGCCGCACGCCGCGCTCGCCGCCGAGGGGCTCTCTGTCCGCGGGATTCTCATCCACGCCTCGAACGAGAAGCGGCCCCCCGATCCGCGGCTAAAGCCGTATGAGGCGGAACTGCAGCGCAACCTCGTCTTCAGCTCGTTTCAATACGCGGGCGAAGGCGTAACCAAAGTGGCGGGCGGCGGCCGATCGACCGTCAACTTGGCGAAAGGCCACCGGCTCGAACTGGAAAGCGACACCTCCGGCGGTAGCGGAATTGTCCTGAAGGTG
The DNA here is from genome assembly GCA_046594805.1 of Opitutaceae bacterium. Lineage (GTDB taxonomy): Bacteria > Verrucomicrobiota > Verrucomicrobiia > Opitutales > Opitutaceae > ER46. The sequence continues at coordinate 1,206 of JBKJRG010000562.1, forward strand.
CAGTGGTTGAACGGCAGCACCCTCCTCATCAGCACCTCGCTCACCCTGCAGCGGGGCATACCTGCCGTGCTGGTCAACCGCCAGGGTGATGATGCCGACGCCGTGATCGTGATCGCCCGGTGACCCGGTCGCCTCTGCCGTGGGCAAGAATATGAATATTCGTCACGCCCCCTGCGTCACATTGGGCACATCCCAGAAAGGACAAAACACCATGAAACGCATTACCCTTGCCCTCCTCGTTTCGGCCGCCGCGCTCGCGGCAAATTCAGCCCGCGCTGAAAGTCGTGTCAGGATCGGCATCAACGTCGGAGGCCCGGCGTACTGCCCGGCGCCGTCCGCGGTGGTCTATGCCCCGGCGCCCGTGGTCGTTTACGCGCATGCCCCCGCCGTGGTTATCCCGGCCCGCAGCCATGGTTACTGGAAAGAGGTCCAAGTGAAGACCTGGGTGCCCGAGCGCTGCATCGTCAGGCACGACCGCTGGGGCCGTCACGTCCGCATCATGGAACCCGGTTACTTCACGTATCACACCGAGCGCGTCTGGGACGACGGGCGCGATGACCGGGGCTATCGGGGCGACTACGACAACCGCGGGAGCTACAGCTACGGTTACGGCCATAACCGGGGCAACGACTACAACCGCGGCTACGACAGCCGCAGTCACGACTCACGCGATACTTGGAACCGCTAAACGTTAACGCCTGAACGTTCGGCCACGCCATGAACTGCCGCGAGGCTCAAAGTCACTTGTTCGCCGAGGGAGACGGCGCGCTGAATAACAACCAGCGCGTCACGCTCGAAGCGCATGTCGGGCAATGCCCGGACTGCCGGCGGATCCGGGATGACCTCACCGCAGCCCTCAGCGCCTGGCGCAGCGAAGCCGCCGCCACGCCCCTGCCCGATGTCGAGCGGGAATGGCATGCGGTTCGTCGTCGGATTCGCGGCGGTGCCGAAACAGGCACCGCCGCCCCGGCGCGTCCGGCGCGCCCCTTTTTCCCTTGGCTGATGGTCCCGGTCGGCGCGGCCGCCGCACTGGCGCTCGCCGTTTACGTCGCCTCGCCCAAGCCAGAGGGAAAAGTCATACCCGCAGGCTCGAAGGAAAGCGCCCCGCGCATCGCGCGGGCCGACATGGTCGAGGTGCCCGGTGGCGCGTCCACGATCGTGTTCGTCGACAACAAAAGCGGCTGGCTGTTTGTGCAGGCGTCGGACACGCGCGGGTAACCGCCGGACCGCGGCGGCAGGGAGTTTGGAGTTCCGAGTTTGGAGTTCCGAGTTCGGAGTTTGGAGTTCCGAATTTGGATTTCGGAATTCGGAATTTGGATTTCCGAATTTGGGGATGGGGCGCCCTCGCCCCGTCTCAGTTTCAAAGGAAAACTCAAACTCCGCACGCGGGCGCCGCAGCCCCCTCGCAACCCCCAGACTCCGCAGTCCGCGTCACTTCAACTTGACGCGCAGCACCGCCGTCTCGCCACCGCGGCTCACGAGCAGGACGAATTCCGGCCGCGCCTCGTCCTTCTCAATCTCACCGAGCTTCGCCACGGCTGCCGAAAAAGTCTTCACTTCCACGCCGTCAATTTCCCGCACCCAGTCATCGAGCCGCAACCCGGCGATCCCGGCAGGGCTGCTCGACTTCACGTGATGGACCACGACACCTGCAGCGTCGTTGGCCTTGACCCGGCGCTCGATGGCGTCGCCGTAGACAAATTCGCGCACGGTGAAACCAAGCCGGTCGAAGTATTTACGCTCCGCCTCGCGCATCACCTTGGGCTGCTCGCCGAGCACCACCTTCAGCTCGAGCCGCTCGTTCCCGCGCAACACCGTCACGCCGAGCGGATCGCCGGGCGCACGCCGCTCGATTTCCCGCTCGATGTAAGCGACCACGACCTGATCAGGCTTGAGCTGCGGCAGCGGTTTGCCGTCCAGGGCCAGGATGATGTCGCGGTTTTTCAGCCCGGCTTTTTCCGCCGGACTTCCCTCCAGTATTTCACTCACCACGGCGCCAGACTGCGCGCTTAACTTCAGGAATTTTGCCACGTCGCGATCCATGGGCTGGAGGCCGTAGGCGCCCAGCCAGGCCAGGGGCCGGCCGGTAATGCTCGTCGGAATCCGGCCGAGGTACGGCAACACTTCCTCGGCGAGGAGAAACGCGCTGCTCTCCTCCACATTATAGAGAATGACCGGCGACGGCCGTCCGTTCCGCGCCACCTGAAGGTAACTCTGGCCGAAGGCCGCGGCCGCGAGCCCGACAAAAACACCCTCGCGATCGAAAACCGGAAGCCCCGGCCCCGCCACCTCCTGCTGCGCAATGGCCACGCGCTGGGGCAGGGACTGAATCAAAGCCACGTGGCTTTGCATGAGGTAGGGCATGAAGTCCTCATCCTTGCTGCGCAGCCCGATTCCCCAGACGAAGTCGGCCAGCGCCGGCGCCCGCCCCGGTCCCTTCGCCGCAAATGCCGTGATCGGCGTGAGCTGGCCCGGCACTTTTTCCTTCACGCGCACGAGATGCCAGTTGGTGAAGGCATCGGGGCCGAGATATTCCGCCGGCGTGCCGGTGGCATCACCCGGCAGGTACACCTTGAACTCTTTCAACTGCCACGTCGCCGCGCGCGGATCGATGGCGCCGCCCGGCAGGATAATCGTGCCCTGCGAGTCGATCACCGTGCCCATCGCAATCGTCGGCCGCCGATCGACCTCGGTGTCGGTGACGTATTCGACGGCGACGACCGACTTCACGCGCTCGGCCCAGAGGGTGGGCAGATCCGCGGCGTCAGCGCAGGGTGCGCCGCCCAGCAATATCACCCCGGCAAAAAAACGCCCCACTCCGCTGCAGGGGCGTCGCTTGCCGACGCCCGCAGGTGCGCCGGCCGCAGGGTGTGCGCGGGCGTCGTCAAGCGACGCCCCGGCAAAGGCTGCCGGCACCGCGGGAGCGCGAAAACAAAAAGCGAAAGTCATCATGGTTTCAAAATGTACAGCGACACGCGCCGGCTGCGCTGCGCTTCAATCAAGGTGGGCCCGGGACTGGCTTCGTAGGCGGCGTGGGCCGCTTTGATCACTTCAAGCGTGACGACGGCCTGCTGGTTGATCTTCGTGATGATGTCGCCCCGCGACATCCCCGCGACGTCCGCGGGGAACCCGGGCTGCACCCCGATCACGACCACGCCGGTGGCATCATCGAGCTGGTTCTCCCGCGCGTAGGCGCGCGACACCTTGCGCACGCTCAAGCCCCATTTCTCCAGCGCCCATTCCTCCCCCACCCGGCTTTCGAGCTTTTCGGTCGCGACCTTGAACTCGCGCATCTCACCGCTGCGCTTGACCTGAAAGGTGAGCGTCGTACCCACCGGATGGCTGGCGATCAGGTTCTGGATCGGCGGCAATTGTTCGGGGAACCGGCCGTCGACCTTCACGCCATTTATGGTGAGCACAATGTCGCCGCCGCGAAATCCCGCCTTGGCGGCCGGTGACCCGACATCGACGCTTTGGATGAGCATCCCGGTGTTGGAGGCGAGCGCATAGAAATTTTCGAGGTCCTGCAACGCCCCGGGCGTCAGCCCCACGTAGCTGCGCGTGATGGCGCCATCCCGCACGAGCCGCTCCATCACGTCCTGCGCGGTGGCGGCGGGAATGGCAAAACCCAAGTTGTTCGCCCCCATGTAACCACGGGACGAGATGCCGACCACCTTGCCGTCCTCCGTCACGAGCGGCCCGCCGGAATTCCCCGGGTTGATCGCCGCGTCGGTTTGGAGCCAGGTATTGAACGCGCCGGTCTCGTAACCATTCACCGCCCTCGAATCCTCGAAGTAGCGATTCTTGTTGGAGACGATCCCGCGCGTCACCGTGCGCGTGAGGCCGTGCGGCGTGCCGACCGCGTAGACCACCTGGCCGGGAAAAAGCTTCGTGCTGTCGCCAAAGCCGGCGTGCAAGACCTTCCACTGGCGCCGTTGCACCTCTGCCAGGTCGAGCTGCAGCACCGCGAGATCGGTCCAGTGGTCCCAGCCCACGAGCTTGGCGCCAATCCGCTCGAGATTCGCGAGGGTGATGCTGATTTCGACCGCGCGCGGGCTGACCACGTGGGCGTTGGTGAGGACGAGGCCGTCGGCGGTCAGGATCACTCCGGAACCGATGCTGGCGGCGTAGCGACGGGCACCCGCTTCGAAGGCCAGCTCACGCACATCGATGCGCACGACCGCATCCAGCAGCTCTTCAAACCCGCGGCTCATCGCGCCGCGCGCGGGCAAAAAGAGCAGAATTCCGAGGAAAAAAAGAGTGGCGAGCGTGGAGGTTGACCGGGCAGGGAAAGGTTTCACAGTGGCAGGTTTCACACGATGGCCACCAAGTGTACCGACTACAACTTCCATGAGATCGAGCCGCACTGGCAGCATTGGTGGGAGGAGAATCGCACGTTTCGCGCCGGGGACAACCCCTCGAAGCAGAAATACTACGTGCTCGACATGTTTCCCTACCCGTCCGGCGCCGGTTTGCATATCGGCCATCCGGAAGGTTACACCGGCACCGACATCCTCGCGCGCTACAAGCGGGCGAAGGGGTTCAATGTCCTGCATCCAATCGGTTGGGACGCGTTCGGACTGCCGGCGGAGCAGCATGCGGTGAAAACCGGCACGCACCCCGCCTCGAACACCCAGAACAACATCACGAATTTCAAGCGCCAGATCAAGGCGCTCGGGTTCTCCTACGATTGGGAGCGCGAGATCGACACCACCGACCCGAAGTATTTCCGGTGGACGCAGTGGATCTTCCTGCAGCTCTTCCAACGCGGCCTGGCCTATGTCGACGAACGACCGGTGTGGTGGTGCCCGGAATTGCGGACGGTGCTGGCGAACGAGGAAGTGGTCGACGGCAAGAGCGAGGTGGGCAGTTTTCCGGTCGAGCGCCGCAACCTGCGCCAATGGGTGCTGCGGATCACCGCCTATGCGGACCGGCTGCTGGCCGATCTAAGAGACGTCGACTGGCCCGACTCCACGAAACGGATGCAGGAAGCGTGGATCGGCCGCAGTGAAGGCGCGGAGATTCTTTTCGATCTGGAAGACCGGGCCGCCGGGCAGATGAAGATTTTCACCACGCGCCCGGACACCTTGTTCGGCTGCACGTATATGGTGATCGCACCGGAGCATCCGCTCGTGGACGTGCTGACGAAACCCGCCCACACCGCAGCCGTCGACGCCTACCGCAGGCAAGCCGCGGCCAAGAGCGATCTCGAGCGCACCGATCTCGCCAAGGGCAAGTCGGGGGTTTTCTCCGGCTCCTACGCGATCAACCCGGTGAATGGCGCGCGCGTGCCAGTTTGGGTCGCCGACTATGTGCTCATGGGCTACGGCACCGGCGCGATCATGGCGGTCCCGGCGCATGACGAGCGCGATTTCGAATTCGCGCGGCAGTTCGACCTTCCCATCGTCCCAGTCATCGACAGCGGGAGCAACGACACGAAACTACCCTATGTTGGCGACGGCAAATTGATCAATTCGCCCGGCTACGACGGAATGCCGTGGCCGGAGGCCAAGCAGAAGATCACCGCTGCGCTGGCCAGCCGGGGCGTCGGCAAGGCCACGGTGAACTTCAAGCTCCGCGACTGGTTGTTCTCGCGCCAGCGCTATTGGGGCGAACCCTTCCCCATCGTGTGGGTGGGCGAAGCCGATTACCTGCAGGCCAAGGCCGCGCAAAGCGATCGATTGCCACCGCAACCGGTGACCTTTGTGCAAAACGGCGTCGCGATGTACGCGCTGCCACTGCCAGCCCAATCGCTCCCGCTCGAGTTGCCCGCCGTCCAATCGTATCTGCCGAATGGCAAGGGCGAGAGTCCGCTCGCGAACCAAACAACCTGGCTGGAAATCTGGTTCAATTACACGACGGGTGCGGCGGTGCCGGCGATGGAACCAAAACCGATTGGCCGCGGACCCAGCCGTGGCCGGCGCGAGACCAACACCATGCCGCAATGGGCGGGGTCCTGCTGGTATTACCTGCGTTTCCTCGATCCGAGGAATCCCGAAGCCATCGCCTCCCCGGCGGCCCTGCGCTACTGGGGCACGCCGGATCTCTACGTCGGGGGCGCGGAGCACGCGGTGCTGCATCTGCTGTATGCGCGTTTCTGGCACAAGGTACTCTTCGACCTCGGGGTCGTCCCCACCCCTGAGCCGTTTCAGCGCCTGTTCCATCAAGGGATCATCCTCGGGGAAGACGGCGAGAAAATGTCCAAGAGCCGCGGCAACGTCGTGAGCCCGGACACCATCATCGCCTCGCACGGCGCGGACACGCTACGGCTGTACCTCATGTTCCTCGGCCCGCTCGAGGCGATGAAGCCGTGGAATCCCCGCGGGATCGAAGCCGTGCACCGTTTTCTGCAAAAAATCTGGCGCGAGTTGATTGGCGCCGATGGAGCGGTAAATCCGAAGATCGTCGACGGCGACCCGACCGCGCCCGAGCTCACGCGGCTCCTGCACGAGACGATCAAGAAGGTCGGCGACGATATCGAGCAGCTACGATTCAACACCGCGATCTCACAGATGATGATCTTCGCGAATGCGGTACAGAAAGCGCCTGTATTGCCTCGAGCTGAAGCGCGGTCCTTCATCCAGTTGCTCGCACCGTTCGCGCCGCATCTGGCGGAAGAGCTTTGGTCGCGCCTGGGCCAAGCCGGGTCAGTCATGCAGGCTCCGTGGCCCGTCCACGATCCCGCACGGCTCGCAAGTTCGGAGGTCAAGCTGGTGTTTCAGGTCAACGGCAAGCATCGAGGTGACGAGATGGTGCCGGTCAACACGACCCAAGATGATGCCTTGGCCCGCGCGCGCGCGCAGCCACGCGTCGCACTGCACTTATCGGGGAAAACTGTAAG
>JBKJRG010000614.1:0-5284 GCA_046594805.1 Opitutaceae bacterium
GTTCCCCGGCGGCAGCGTGACGAGCATGGCCGGCTCCTGCCGATCGGAAAGAGGAAATGCCCCGACTTGCTGGAAAGCCGCGGTCAACGCGGGTTGCGAGGCCGCCGGGGAATCCCAGTCGTCGAATTCGCGGAGAAGCAGTCCATCGCCGCGGAAAATCTTGAGGTAGGGATCGTCAAGCGTGCCGGTGACTTGGAACGACCGGAGCGTATCGCCGACCACGCGGATAAGATAATTGCGAGGCCCCGGCCCGCGAACCACGAAGCCGGCGATCATGATGTTCGCGCCGGTGCCGACGAAGCCGCGGGTGGAAAGATTGGTCAGCCGGCTGGCGGGATCGGGCGCCGGGTCGGCATCGTAGGCTTCGACGATCACGAGGCCGCTCGCTCCGGTCGGGCTTGTGGTCTGCGCAGTATAGTTACCCGGCGCCAGGCTGGCCAGGATAACGGCATCACGCGAGCCGGCCGTCAGCGCGAACGCCCCCACGCGTCCGGACGCGGCGCGAATCGCGGCCCCATCGGTACTTTGATCCCAAATCGCAGGGCTGGTGAAAACCGTTTCTCCACTGGCGTTTTTCAGCGTGAGCCGTGGATCGCCGAGCGTGCCGGGAAGGCTGAAGGGCGCCGCGCCGAGCGTGGGACCGACCGACCGCAGCAGGACACTTTTCGCCCGCGGTCCGGCGACGACGAAACCGACAATCATCGAGTTGGCCCCGGTGTTGGACGCGAGTCCGCGCGTGGAAAGGTTCGCCAGCGCAGTGGCCGGTGTCGGCGCGACAGGGTTTACGGTCAGCGTGACCGTCGCACTGTCCACCGTGTGATCCGGCGTGTCCGCCCGATAGAAATAACTCCCGGCGTCGACCGCCTGGGCGAGGCTGAAGTCGAGGCTGCCGGGATTGTGGAGCGTAAACAACAACTCGAAATCGGGTGCGCCCACCGCTTTGAAATACCAGCGGTAGCTATGGAACTGATCCGTGAGCGGCGGAGATTTTCCGTCGACTCCCACGATGAGGCTCGTCGCCCCACCGGCATTGACCGTGCGGTTGACCGGCTGCGTCGTCAGGACGGGGCGGGCGAACGACGTGTTGTACAGGTAGGCGACGCCAGCGAGATCGTCGGCCTGGAGTGTCTCGGTGTTGCCCGCGGTGCTGTTCATCATCGCCGCGATATCCTGGGCGGGCGTCGCGCGATCCGGATGATCCAGGCCGAGCGCGTGGCCGAATTCGTGGAGCAGGACCCGCCGCAAATCGACCGGCGTGTTGCGCAGCGCGCCGCGGTACGAATTCCAGGCGTGCTCGCGATTGATGACCACGTCCGCTTCCACCGTGCGCACGTGGTCCCGGTCGTTGTCGAACCGCGCGACGAGCGTCACCGCCAGGGCACGGCCCGGGAAGGGAGAGCCATAGATATTATTGGCGAAAATGACATTGGTCACCCCATCGCCATAACGGGCCTCCGTGCTGCTCGACGTCGTCGCGGTGAAGCGCGAACGGACGAGCGCAGGGTTCCAATCGGCGAGCGCCGACTGCGCGACGGCGTTCCAGGTCGTCGCACCATCCTCGAGCGGCAAAGGCGTTGGACTGGTGGAGGTGGCGTCCAGTTGCAGCCGGATGGGAATGGCGCCCGTGGGCCACGAAGGACCGATAAACGTGTGCGCCCGCGCGGCGACGACGGCTCCCGCTATGACGGCGACGAAGAGGTGACGCGCGATGGGCGCGTTCATCGGGGCTGCCGGTTGAGGGTTTGTTGCGCCGCGGTCGCCGTGATTTGGGCCTCGAAGGCGGCGGGGGCGAGCGCTGAGGCTGGGCTGGCCAAACGCGCCAGCACCGCGCCATTCGCGAGCGGCATGACCACGTCGCCGGCCGAAGCCAGCGGCACGCCATTGTCGCGCGCCACATACTCCCGTCCGGTCGCGGCGTCGGTGCGCACATGGTAACGGCCATGACCGATGCCGATAAGCGGACAGAACACGCGACCATTATCCGCCATGAACACAATCTGGCGGTCACCCACCTGGAATTGCGGCATGCCGGCGATGGCCAGGGTCCGGCGACCGACCGTTCCGCCCATGAGCGAGAGCGTTACGGTGTCGCCCGGTGCCCCCTTGAGCGTGCGCTCGACTGTGAGCGTTATGAGTGTGCGGATGCCGCGACCCTGCGGTGAATCGAATTCCTCGCTGCGCACCGCGGTGACCTGCCCGCGCACGATCGTTTCCGCCTCCGCCACCAGTTCGGGGAAGGTGGGCGGCAGGACCGTCATTGCCACCGCGCCCGTGGCCAGGCCAATCAGCGCGAGCAATGCGAAGACGCGGCGGATTAGTATCATCGTCGTGACCTTGAGGAGACCCGCTGCACCCGGCAATCTGAACCAGCGCCGCATCACGGAATCTCGTAAACCTCGACCAGCCCAACTCCGGTGGCGCCCGCGAAGCCGCTTACTTTCGCGGTGTAGGTGCCCGGCTGAAGGGTGATCAACATCGCGGCATCGCGGCGGACCTGCAGCGGGAACGCGCCGACCTTCGTGGCGGCCTCGCGCAACGCGGGCTGCGCGGCGAGCGACGCGTCCCAGTCGTCGTTCTCGCGCAGGAGGGTTTCACCGCGATATATCTGCAGGAACGGATCGTCGATGGCGCCCGTGACCCCAAAGCCCGCAAGGGTGGGCCCGACTGCCCGGATCAAATAAGTCCGGGGGCCCGGGCCAGAGACGACCAGGCCGGCAATCAAGACGTCGGCGCCGGTTCCGATCTGTCCGCGCGTCGCGATATTCACCAGGTGCCGCGAGCGCGCCGTGACCGCATCTGAATCGGCGTCGTAGGCCTCGACCAGCGCCACGCCCGTTGCGCCGCCCACGCCGCTGACCTGCGCGGTGTAGCTTCCCGGCGGCAGGGTCACAAGCACGGCGGCATCGCGGCTCCCATTCTTGAATTGAAACGCGCCCAGGCGGGTGAAGGTCGCGGCGAGCTGCGCGGCGCCCGCGCCGTTTTCCCAGTTGTCATTTTGCGCGACCAATCGCGCGTCGCGGTCGAGGAGGCGCAGTTCCGGATCGGCCAGTGCACCCGCGACGCCAAAATCGGCGAGCGCGGCACCCGCGGCCCGCACCAGCACGTTTTTGGGCGTGGAGCCGCCGATCACGATTCCCGCGATGAGCACGCCCGACCCGGTTCCCACCACGCCGCGCGTGGAGATGTTGGCCAGAACCGTGTCGGTCGTCGTGCCGATCGAGCTGACGTTCAAGGTGGCGGAGGTGCTGGTCACAGCACCCGCGGCGTTGCTGATCGTGACGCTGTAAGTGCCGGCATCCGCCGGCTGGACCGAACCGATGGTGTAGTTTGGGCCGTCGGCCAGGAGGAAGGGTTCGCTCGAGTTCGAGCCCGCGGCTCGGAAGCGCCAGCTGTAGGTGAGCGGGCCGGTGCCGGTGACGCCCACGCTCATCCTGTAACTGCCGGTCACCTGGACGCTGTTACCCAAAGGCTGTGCGACAATTGCCGGTGCATTCGTGCCGGGAGCCGCGGTATCGTAGAGCGATTTGGCGCCGGTGATGTCATCCGCCTGGAGGGTCTCGATAAAGCTCACCGAACTGGTCATGACGGAGCTGACGTTTTGAAACGGGGTGGCCTCGTCGGGATGGTCGAGGCCGAGCACGTGGCCGAATTCGTGCAGCGCGACCCGGCGAAAATCGACGGTGCCGCTTCGGAGCGGCCCGCGGTAGGAGTTCCAGTTGCGGGCAGAATTGAAAACCACATCGGATTCAACCGTGTTGCGTGAATTCCGATAGGAGAGAGCCACCGCGAGAACACCGGAGCCAAAGGCCTCGCCGTAGATGTCGGCCCCGAAGAACACATTGTTGAACCGGTTGCCCTGCGCCTTGGCGGCAGTTGAATTGCGCACCACGGCGAATCGGCTGCGCGCGATCTGGCTGTTCCATTCGTTGAGCGCCGCTTCGGCCACCTCACCCCACGTCGTCGCGCCGTCGGCGAGGGCCGTCGCGGGAGCGCCGAGCTGCAGGTGCATGGTGATGTCGCCGGCGGCCCAAGCCGTCCCAGTCACGGCGTACGCTTGTGCCCTCGCGGCGGCGGCCAGCGCGATGGCGCCCGCCAGGAGGAGTCGAATCGTCGGGCCAGGTAAATTCACGAGGAGTCGGAGGAAAAAACGTGCGGCATCGTCCGGGGCACAGGTTGCGGATCAGAGGGGCCGCGCGTTCAGCGTCGGTCGCTGCACTTCGTTCGTAATGCGCGATTCAAATGCCGCGGAAGACAGCGCCCCGACGGGGTCGGGAGCGGTTCCGACTGCTGCCCTCGACTCGCCGAGCGGAAGTTCGACCTCGGCGACATCCCTCAAGGGTGCCCGGTTGTCACGAGTGATGTAGTCGCGACCCATGCTGTCCCGCTCGATCCGATAGCTGCCGTGACCGAGCCGGACGAGCGGACAAAATTGGCGGCCATTTTTCTGGACGAACAGGATGCCCTTCTCGCCGACGGTGAACCTCGGCACGCCACCGACCTCGAGGGTTTCGTCACCGATCGTGCCGCCCAGGAATTCCAACGTGACCCCGGTCTCCGCGGTTCCTTTCAGGACGCGGTCAATGGCGAGGGAGACGAAGGTCTTGATCACACTGCCGCCGTCCGGTCGCGCCACGCGTCGGGCTTCCACTCCCGCGACCCGCGCACGGTAGATTCCATCGGCCTCCGCCACGAGCTCCGGAAAAGTGGGCGGCACCACGCTGGTCGCCCGCACGAGGGGCGCGAGCGCACAGCAAACGAGGAAAAGAATTCGAAGGCGCATGCGGACACGGGACGCGCACGGGACCACCGCGCAACTATCCCGAGGGAATACGACGGCAATTTTCCGACGGTGTTGCGTTTTTATTGCCGCGCGCTTGGCTGCAAAGACTTGCCGGATTCGCTGCTCATCGGTGAGTGGTGGTGAGGCGGCGTGTTCTGCGCTGCATCTGCCCACCCTTGCTGAACTTCCGACAGAAACGCCTCACGCGTCGCCGACCTGCCGTGCGCGGTTGAAAATCCTGTTTCTTTTCCAAGGCCGTTCTAATTACGCCCCGGTCGCCCCGGGACGATTTGGCGTTTGTCATCTAATGGATGACATCAACGCGCCTCGTTTTTCGCGTAGCGGTCCCGTAGTCGCGGGACCTGCCGGGTGGGGCCGGAGCTTTTTCACGTATTACGTGAAAACCCGGCTTTCGGAGCCTTAGTGGTCTCTTTCGTAAATGTGCTCACATATTATCGGCCACGAGATCAGGAAGGAATACGTTGGCGAGGTTGTGAAATGGAC
>JBKJRG010000655.1:0-4148 GCA_046594805.1 Opitutaceae bacterium
GCCGCCAGTTCGCGCCCCACCGTCGTGCGGTTCTCAGCCAGTTTGAAAAGGCGGTTGAGCATGGAAGATCGTTCTCGTTCTCGGGATCGTTCTCGTTCTCCCTGAAACCGAAAACAGCGAGAACGACAACGCCTCCGAGCACCGAGAACGAGCCAAATACGATGTCCGTGATCGACGCGCACGTGCACCTTTACCCGACCGACGTCGATCGCGATCCCGCGGCATGGGCGCAGGCGCAGGGCGAGCGGCACTGGGCGGCGCTCTGCACGCGCCGCCGTCGGGATGGGCGGCCGGTCCAGACTTTGCCGACGCTGGCCCAGCTTTTGGCCGCGATGGATGCTGCCGGGGTGGGGCGTGCCGTGCTGTTGGGATGGTACTGGGAAAACCCGGAAACCTGCCTTTGGCAGAACCGGTTCTATGCCGACTGCGTGCGCGCACACCCCGACCGGCTGTCGGCCTTTGCGACGTTGCATCCGGGGGCGGGGAGCGAGGCCACGCAGGCCGAGATCCGGCGCGCCCATGAATCGGGTTTGATTGGATTGGGCGAACTCTCGCCGCACTCGCAGGGATTCGGGATCGACGATCCGGTTTTCCAGGACGCTCTCGCGTCCGCCGGCGAACTGGGATTGCCGGTGAACCTGCATGTGACCGACCCGGAAAGTCGCCCTTTCCCGGGGAGAATCGAAACGCCGCTCGACGATTTCACCGGGCTCGCGCGGAAATTTCCGCAGACCACCTTCATTCTCGCGCACTGGGGCGGGATGCTGCCTTTTCGTGATCCGACCGCGCTCGCGCTCCCGAATCTTTTCTACGACACCGCTGCGTCGCCGCTGCTCTATGACACCGTGGTGTGGCCGCGTTTCCTGGGGCTGGTGCCACCGGAGCGGGTGTTGTTCGGCTCGGATTATCCGCTGATTCTATATCCGCGCGTAGCGGTGGCGGCAGAGCTCGCGCAGTTCGTGGCCGAGGCGCGCGCGGCCGGGGCGGACGAGCGTGTCATGAGTGGAAACGCGGCGCGGGTGCTAAAACTCCCCGCGCCCAAGGCGAACGGCGCACGTGCGGGCATTCCGTAGGCCCGAGCGTGAGCGAGTGGAGGAACCAGCGGGAAGACCAAGCCTCCACTCGCTCACGCTTGTGGCTACATAACGCGGTTCAGCGCCCACCCGATTGCGGGGCTGCGCACGTCTTTCACGATTATCTGCAAGCCGGTGGTCAGGCCGGAGGGCAGCGGCACGGGGAAGGTGAGCGCGGGGAGGCCACCGACGCTGGCGGGAGCGGTGAGGGCAAGGACGCGGCTGCGGTTGGCGAGGTTGCACTCCGGCTTGGACAATGCCGCGGATGGCGAGGCGGGCATGACGATAAAATCATGACTCGCGAAAAAAACCTCCCACGTGCGACGGACCGTGCGCACTCCTTCCTCTGCCGCCGCGATTTGTGCGGGAGTGAGCTGGTGGACGCGCGTCAATCGCTGCCAGACCACCGGATCATAGCGTTCGCGAAAGCGTTCGGCCCACGGTTGGTGAAACTGCCAGGCTTCGCGCGCAACGGTGGTGTGGTACGTGTCGAGGATGCCGGCGAAGCCGCGGGCGAGTTCGTCCCTCACCTCCGCCGTCGCCAGCTCGGTGAAGCCTCGGGCGGCTTCGCGGCAGGCGGTGGCGACTTCGGGATCCACGTCTGGCATTTCCAGGTAGCAGCCGCGCGGCTCCTTTTTCCCGGGCGCCAGTCCCACCAGCGCGGCAATCGAGTCCCGCAGGTCCGGCAGGTTGGCCGTGAACCAGCCCGCAGTGTCAAAAGTGGGTGAGAGCGGAACGGCGTCGCGGATCCAGGGATCGCGCGGGGCGAGTCGGAAACCGAACAAGCCGCACCACGCTGCCGGGACCCGGACCGATCCGCCCGTGTCGCTGCCGAGCGCGAGCGGCGCAATCCCCGCTGCCACCACCGCGGCGGAACCGCTGCTCGAGCCGCCGGTGGTGCGTCCCGGAAAACGCGGGTGCTCCACGTCGCCATAGTTTGGATTCTCGCCCGTGATGCCGTAGGCGAATTCATGCGTGTGGGTTTTGCCCACGAGGACCGCGCCGGTCTCCCGCACGGCGCGGACAAAAGCTCCATCCTTGCCGCCCGCCGGCCGCACTTCGGGCAGGAAAGTCGAACCGGCCAGGGTCGGCAGCCCTTTGGCGTCGAAGATATCCTTGGCGAAAAAGGGCACGCCGCGGAGTGGACCGGGTGGCGCAGCGGCGAACTGCGCGGCCAACTCATCCTCGGAACCGAGGTGGGCGATAGCCGCGCGTTGCTGACCAGGGCGAAGCCGGTCGCGAACCCGTGCGTGAACTTCGCGCGCAGCCTCGACCGGGGTGAGTTGTGGCCAGTCACGAAAGTTCATCGCCGCGCATCGTGGCAGCCCAGCGATATGACGCAATCCCAGCCGCTTGTTGCTCGCGGGCGGGAACGCAGGTTCATTGTTTAACCCATGGGTTTACTGCCGCGCATTGCCGGGGGGTTGCTGGTCGCGCTCGTCGCGGCGGGCTGCGCGCGCGAAGCAGCGGTCCCGGCGCCCGTTAAAACCACGAGGGACGCGATGCCCGCGCCCGGCCAGGCGTTGCGCAAGGTCTCGTTACAGAGCGACTGGTTTCCGCAGGCGGAGCACGGTGGATTTTATCAGGCGGTCGCCAAAGGTTTCTATGCCGAGGCGGGCCTCGACGTGAACATCCTGCCGGGTGGCCCCGGTGCCGGGATCAAGCTCAAGCTGGCCAAGGGCGACGTGGATTTCGCGATGATGAAAAGCGACGACGTCATTGTCGCCGCGGCCCGCGGGCTGCCGTTCGTGATGGTCGCCGCGACGATGCAGCGCGACCCGCAGGCGGTGATGGTGCACGACGCGAGCCCGGTCCGGACCTGGCAGGATCTCGATGGCCGGACGGTCATCGCGAGCCTCAGCATGACGTGGATTCCCTATGTGAAACGAAAATACGGGATCGATTTTGCACTGAAGCCGACGACCTACGGGCTGGGAGAGTTTCTCGCCGACCCAGCCGCGATTCAGCAGTGCATCGTGACCAGCGAACCCTTCTTCGCCCAGCAGCAGGGCAAGCGCGTCCGCACGCTGCTGCTGGCGGATTCCGGCTATGACTGCTACCACACGATTGCGACCCGGCAGGAGTTTGTGCGTTCGCAGCCCGAGGTCATTCGCGCCTTTGTACGCGCCTCCGTGCGCGGCTGGCGGGATTATCTCGAAGGCGATCCCGCGCCGGCCAATCAATTAATCCGGCGACGCAACCCCGACATGACGGTCGAGTTGATGACGTTTTCGCGGCGGGAATTGATGGCGCGGTCGCTCGTGGCCGGGGAAAAAGGGAAGGGTGAGGACATCGGCCGGCTTTCGCTCGCGCGGCTCGAAGCGGAGATGCAAACGCTGGTGGCCCTGAAAATCCTCGACGCGCCCATTCCGGTCGCGAGCGTCGCGACGACGACGTTTTTGGCGAAGTAGCGCTCTCTGCGAAGTGGCATGGGCATCTTGCCCATGTTCAGGCGAAACACCGCACGATATTCCTCTGCTGACCCACGGGCAAGATGCCCGTGCCACTCCGGAAGAGATCCTTCTTCTTTGATGGTCAATTGAAGGCACCCGTCTTTAGTCTGGCGTCTTTCTCCCATGAACCCTGAAGCAAAACTCGCCGAACTCGGACTGACGCTCCCCAACCCACCGGCCGCCGCCGGAAGCTATGTGCCCACGGTGCGCACCGGCAATCTGTTGTACTGCGCGGGCACCATTTGCGCCGTCAATGGCCAGATGACGCACACCGGCCAGGCGGGGAAAGAGCACACCGTGGCGAGCGCCAACAAATCCGCGGAGGTCTGCGCGCTAAACACGCTGGCCAACATCAAGGCCGCGGTTGGCTCGCTGGACCAGGTGGCCCGGATCGTTTTCGTGAGCGGGTTCGTCAACGCGGTCGATGGCTTCACCGACAGTCCCGCCGTGATCAACGGCGCGAGCGATCTCTTCGTGAAGGTGTTCGGCGAGGCCGGCAAACACGCCCGCGCCGCCGTCGCCGTGAATGGCCTCCCCCGCGGTTCGACCACCGAGGTGCAGGTGGTCGTGGAGTTGAAAGGGTAGCGGTCTCGATTGGCCCGGTGTAGGGGCGTCGCTTGAC
>JBKJRG010000881.1:0-3616 GCA_046594805.1 Opitutaceae bacterium
GTTAAACCGACGCGCTGCTTGATCGAGCCCGCCGGACTCGGAGCGGGGAAATCGATTTTCGCAGCGGGGGACTGGGCAAACGCGTTTGCCAACAACAACGCGGCAACGGCAACGAAACGCAGGGGCATGGTAGTTTTCATAGGGAAAGGGGCCCAAGGTGAACACGTTCCGGCCGAAAATGAAGCCCAGAACGCACCCGTTCGCCCCGCGCGGCAAGACGCATGAATTACGCGATGGGCGCGGGGAAAACAATATGACTTGGCGGGTGACTTGGCGGGCGGGATAGAATTGGGGATGGGGCGCCCTCGCCCCGTCTGTAATCCGGCCCTCCGACCGAGACGCATTTTCCCCATCCCGCCAGAGCGCGTTTTCACGCAATACGTGAAAATGATGGGCGCGCGCTTTTAGACGCAGGGCCACGTGTGACACGTCATTGCGGCGCGGGCGGCGATGCGCTTCGCTTGTCCGCAAGCCCCAAAGGTCATTTCGGCCCATGCGGCTGTCCGTCAACTGCACGTCCCGGGGCGGGGGCACCCCGGCCCCAGTTCGGTGGTGCCGCGGATCGGGTGGGCTCGTGTTTTTTCATGGGGATCGCGCGCCCTCGCCCCGTCTCCCGCCCGCGGCGAATGCGTCGCGGCCCCAGCAAGCCCCAGAACCGCCTACCCTTTCCCGACCCGCGCCGCCATCCACTCCTGCACCCGAGCCAGCGGCCACGTATTCAGGATCTGTTCGCGGCGCAGCCAACCTTTGCGGGCCGCATTCACGCCAGCGCGCACATGCCCAAGCGTCGCCGTCTCGTGCGCGTCCGGATTGATCGAGCAGAGCAGCCCGCGGTCGGCCGCCTTCCGCCAATGCCGCCAGTCGAGATCCAGCCGCCATGGGCTCGCGTTGAGTTCGATGATGACCCCGTTGGCCAGGGCCGCATCGATCACCTTCGCCACATCCACGCGGTAGGCCTCGCGCCGCAGCAGCAACCGGCCGGTGGTGTGCCCAAGCATCATCGTGCAGGGGTGCTCGAGCGCGCGGATAATCCGCTTCGTCATGACGTCCTCCTCCTGCGCGAACACGTTGTGCACGGAGGCGACGACGTAATCCAGGCGTCGCAGGATGCTGTCGTCGAAATCCAGCGCCCCGTCGGGCAGAATGTCGCATTCGGTGCCGGTGAAAACATGGGTCTTGAATCGCTTCGACTCATTCAGCGCCCGGATCTCGTCGACCTGCCGCAGCAGCCGTTCCTCGGTCAGGCCTTTGGCGATTACGCTCGATTTCGAATGGTCCGCGATGCCGAGATATTCCCAGCCCAATGCATCGGCCGCGGCGGTCATCTCCGCGAGCGTGTTCCGGCCATCGGACGCGGTGGTATGGTTGTGAAACGCGCCGCGCAAATCCGCCAGCTCCACCAGGCGCGGCAACTCGCCTTTCTCCGCCACCTCGATTTCGCCGAGCCCTTCGCGCAGTTCCGGCACAATGGGGCTCAGGCCGAGCGCCGCGAATAATTCCGCTTCCGTGGCCGCCGTGATCCGGCCCGCCCCGCCCTCCCTGAGTTTCTCCACTTTCTCCTTGGCCGTCCCCTCGCCTTCCGCCGGCACCAGCCCCCATTCGCTCAAGCTCAACCCGCGCGACAGGGCTCGCTGCCGCATCTGCACATTGTGATCCTTCGAGCCGGTAAAATGGTGCAGCGCGAACACGAACTGCTCATCCGGCACGATGCGCAAATCCGCCTGGAGCCCGCTTTCGAAACGCACGCTGGCCTTGGTCTCTCCCCGCGCCGTGACTTCCTTCACGCCCGGTAATGCGACAAACCAGTCGACCACGGGCCCAATCTCGGTGGCGGCGACGATGAAATCCAGATCGCCCACCGTCTCGAGTCCGCGCCGCAGGCTGCCTGCCGCCTCGGCCCGATGCACCTGCGGCAGCGCGCGCAGTCCGCGCACGATCGGCTCGGCCACGGCAAACGCGTCCCACCACAAATGCCGCCGGCCATAGGCCTCGCGATTTTTGATCCCGGCGAGGATCTTTTCCTGCGTCTTCGCCCCAAAACCCGCGAGCTCCGCCACCCGCCCGTCCTGGCACGCGGCGGTCAGTCTGGCGATGTCGGTGATGCCCAGTTGCCCGCGCAGCGCCAGGATTTTTTTCGGTCCCAGTCCGGGAATCTGCAGCATCTCGATCAAGCCCGGCTCGATCGAGGCTTTGAGCTTCTCGAAAAACTCCAGCCGGCCGCTGCGATGCAGCTCGCCGATTTTCTGGCCCAGCGCCTCGCCGATGCCCTTCACGCTCTGCAATTCGTCGTCTGCGATCAACTGGGCCAGCTCGGCCTCCTCGATCGCCTCCAGCGCGCGCGCGCCGCTCTGATAGGCGCGCACCTTGAACGGATTCTCTCCCTTGAGCTCCAGCAGCGTCGCAATCTCGGAGAGCACGTCGGCGATTTCATTCTTGGTCACGGCGCAAAGGTTGGCCCACGGAACCGGCGGATGACACGGAAAAATTCATTCGACCGTGCATGGCCGCAAACAGGCACCAGCGGCGCAGGAAAGACCGCTCTTTTTGCACCGCTTGCGCTTTTTTGCGACCATCACCCTAGTCCGAACCGGTGCTCTCAATCAGGGCACAGAACTCCGCGACCCGGTTTTTCCGGACTCCCGGCTTGCGCCATTGCGTCAGATTCTTGGTCAGCGCATCGCGGAACGTCTGCAAGTCGCGCAGCTTCGCTTCAACGGCCACCAAAGACGCCTCGGCCATACGCAAAACGCACTGACATGTCGCCGGCCGATTTCCGCGAAGGCTCAAAATTTGGCGGATTTGATCGAGTGTGAATCCACGCTTCTGCGCACGTTTGATAAAGCGGATGCGGTCCAGCGCCGCCGAATCATACACCCGGTAGCCTGCTGCCGTGCGCGCTGGCGCGGCGAGCAGGCTGGCGCGTTCATAAAAACGCACCGTATCTGGCGTCACGCCGCTTTCGCGGGCCAACTCGCCAATAAGAAGTGAGGATGAGCCCATGTCAGGTCTAGCGCAGAGCCATAAACGTTTGCCCGTAGTATCCGGCGAGGACGAGCAGAGCGCAACCGCTCGTCACTTGAAGGGTGCGCCGCCATTGCGTGAGCCGAGTGAAGCGGACGGCAAATCCCGCCAGCAACCCGATTAGCAGGAAGGGGGCACCGCGGCCGATCCCGAACGCGAGCGCCAGAACAAATCCGTGCCCGGGATGCGCACTCGCGGCCGAAAACGCGAGGAGTAGCAGTAGCGGCGCCACGGACGTTCCCAAGCTGAAAATGAAGCCGTAGCCAAAGGCGCCGGTGAGTCCCGGCCGTCGCAGCGCCGCGAGCTGGCTCGGCTTGAGCCGCGGACCCCAAAAGGCGACGCCCGCGGCCAGTAATGACACCACTGCCATGACGAGCGCCCAATTTCGGCCAAAAGATTCAGTCGCCAGCGTGCCGAGCCGGCCCGCGATTACCCCGAGGAGCGCGAGATTGATCACGATTCCCGCGAAGAATGCGGCGGCAATCTTGATTCCCGAGCGTTGCTCCGCGGTTTCAGATGCGCTCGCTACGCTGGCGATACCGATCCCGACCGGCAGCGTGCACGGACACACCGCGCTCGCCACGATCCCCGCGAG
>JBKJRG010000892.1:0-4190 GCA_046594805.1 Opitutaceae bacterium
GCTCAGCCACCTCTCCGATTATTGCGATTACAAGATGTACCCGGCAGGGGGCGCGACGTTTCCCTCGCCATTGCCGCAGCGCGCACTCGATTTCGTTTTTCTCCCGATCGGGTGCGGGGAGGCGCGCTGCGAAATTGTACGCTCGATGCTCTCCGATCATCTGCCGGTGGCGGTGGAGTTCGAGTTTTGAGCGTCGCGCAGGCGTCCCGCCTGCTCCCAACGGATGCAGGCGGGACGCCCGCGCTACCTGCTCTACCGGCCGGGCCTTAAAATCTTGTGTCTTTCCCGCGGGCTTTTGGCCAAGTTCTTCGCTCCATGTCTCGCATCCAGCAAGCATTCGCCCAGGCCCGGGCCGAAAACCGCGCCGTGTTCGTCGCCTACGTGTGCGCGGGCGATCCCGATTTTGACCTGTCATTGGAGGTTGCGCGCGCGTTGGTGGCCAACGGGGTCGACCTCCTCGAACTCGGCGTGCCGTTCTCGGATCCCCTGGCAGACGGTTTGACCAACCAGCTGGCGGCGCAGCGCGCGTTGGAAAGCGGGATGACGGCGGCGCGCGTTTTTGAGCTGGTGCGGCGCATCCGCGAATTCAGCGAGGTGCCCATTGTCTTCTACACCTATTACAACCTCGTGTTCTCGAACGGCGTCGACGCCTACGTGCGGGCCGCGAAGGCCGCTGGAGTTGACGGCATCCTCACCCTCGACCTCCCGCCGGAAGAGGCGGGAGAGATCAAAGCGGCCTGCCACACACACGGCGTGGAAACTGTTTTCATCATCGCGCCCGGCACTCCGCCCGCCCGCATTTCGATCATCGCCGCGGCAACGACGGGTTTTCTCTATTATGTGTCGCGGGAAGGCGTCACGGGGGTGCGGGACCACGTGGCGGGGAACATCCCGGAGGCGGTGGCGCGGGTTCGGAGTTTGACGAAACTGCCGATGGTGGTCGGGTTCGGCATCAGCTCGCGGGCGCAGGTGGCGGAGGTCGCCGCGCAGGCGGATGGGGTGGTGGTCGGGAGCGCGTTGGTGAATTGCATCCGCGACAACCTCGCCAATCGCCCGAACATCGTGCCGGCGATTGCCGCCCGCGCGGCCGACCTTTCGGCCGGGGTCCGGCGCTGAGTCAATACGTCCACTCCCGGCTGCTGCGTAGTCCTGCGCCGAGATTCGCCTTGCGGGGATTAGGTTGGGGGCGTGCCTTGGACCCGGCGCATGGCAATACGAATCCTGCTCATCGACGACGACCGGCTGCAATTTCGGCTGACGCAGGCGCATTTCGACAATTTCCAGTCGGACCGCTATGCCTTGGAATGGGCGGCGACTTTTGACGATGGGCTGGCCCGGCTGATGTCCGGAGCCTATGCCGCCTGCCTGCTCGATTACCAGTTGGGCGAGCGTGACGGATTGCAGCTTATTCGCGAGGCGGTGAGCCAGGGCTGTCGGACCCCGATCGTGTTCCTGACCGCGGAAACCGCGCAGCGGGTTGACATCGACGCGATGAATGCCGGCGCGCTGGACTATCTGGTGAAAGGGGAAATTACGCCGCGGATGATCGAGCGTTCGCTGCGTTACGCGCTGAAGCTGGGCGAAACGCTCGAGGCGTTGCGCCGGCTGGCCACGCGCGATCAGCTCACGGGGCTGTTGAATCGACGCGAACTGGATCGCGTGCTGGCGGAGGAACGCGAGCGCGCGTTGCGTTTTGGCCACCGGCTGGCGCTGGTCATGGTGGACATCGATCATTTCAAGGCGGTCAACGACACGCATGGCCACCTCGCGGGCGACGCCGTCCTGCGCGAAGTGGCGCGCCGGCTCGGCGGCGAAATCCGCTCGGTGGATCGGGTGGCGCGTTTCGGTGGCGAGGAATTCGCCATCATTCTGGTCCAGACCGACGCGCCCGGCGCCCTGGATGTGGCGCGTCGAATATGCGCGGCGATCGAGCGTGAACCGATCGTGGCGGGTGACACCGTCGCTTTGAACCTCACGGTCAGCGCCGGCGTGGCCGTCCTGCCCGAGGATGGACGGAGCGAGGGCGAGTTGGTCGCGGCCGCCGACAAGGCCCTCTACGCCGCCAAGCAGCGTGGCCGCAATCGGGCGGTCAATTTCGCGGAGCTATGACCGAGGCCCGCGCCGCCCGTCCGGCTGAGCCGCTGTGCTCCAGCCGGCACGAGCAGTTGTCATCCAATGAATGACAACCGGCCCGCAACCCCCGAGCGTGGGTGGGACGAATGTCATCTAATGGATGACAACCCTCGGGGGGAACGGGCTGCTCACATCTCTCCGCGAGGGCACATGACCCGCAGGCTGCCCGGGCGGATGCTGAAGGGGACGATGGCGCCTGACTGGTGGACTTCCCCGTCGGTGTGCAGCAGCCCCGGCGCTCCGCGCTCGATTGTGAAGTCGGTGCCCTGCCACACCCGGGCGCCGCGAGCCCGGGCGATCGTGCCGTGAAAGAGGTGGAGTACCAGTGGCAACCCGTTCCACGGTCCCACGGGCGGAATCGCACAAAGGTCGAGCAGCCCATCGTCGACCCGCGCGGCCGGGGCAATGCGCGCTTCGTTGCCATACTGGCCGCAGTTCGCCACCGCGACGGTGAAGGCCCGCACTTTTTCCCGGTTTCGGCCGTGCACGATGGTGTAGTCCTCGGCCCGCCAGGTGCTCAGTGCACCCACACTGGTGGTGAGATAGCGCAGGAATCCCCGCCGTCGAAGCAGGTTGAAGCGCCGGGAAATTTCCGCCTCAAATCCGAGGCCCGCGACCGTGAAGAACGGATGGCCGTCGGCCAGCCCGCTATCGATCTGCCGGACCTCCCCCTCCTCCAACACCTGGAGCGCGCGCGTCACCGGGCCGTGGATGCGGAGTTGCCGGCCCAAGCCGTCGCCCGAGCCGCAAGGCACCAAGCCAAGGATCGCCCGGGTGTGGATGAGGGTGGATGCGACTTCGTTCATCGTGCCGTCGCCTCCCACGGCGACGATCAGCTCGCAGCCGTCCGTCAGCGCGCGGGCCGCCAGCTCGGCGGCGTGGCGGGCCCGCTCGGTGCGGGCGACCTCCGCTCCCCGCGCGCGCGCGAACCGTTCGACCGCCGGGAGCGCGCGCACGGCCCGACCGGAGCGAGGGTTGACGATGAAACGGGTTTTCAGCGCAGTCGATGATGGCAGGTGCCGGCGGCGTGGCAATGCACGCTTCGGCGCAGCGGACGGCGATGGAAACGGCGTTGCGGCCCGAGCGGGCGATGCTCCCACTCGCAAGGTGCAACCCGCGCTGCATATCCTCACCGGCCCGACGGCGGTCGGCAAAACCGAGTGGGCTCTGCGCTGGGCGGAGCGGCACGGGGCGGAAATCGTTTCGTGCGATTCATTGCTGTTCTATCGCGGGATGGACATTGGCACGGCGAAACCGACCGCAACGGAGCAGGCCCGCGTGCCGCATCATCTCGTCGATATCTGTGAGGTCACCGACCGGATGGACGTGACCCGGTATCTGGCGCGGGCCAAGACAGTGCTGGCTGAACTCAGGGCGCGCGGACGTCCGGTGCTTGTGACGGGCGGGAGCGGGTTTTATCTCAAGGCGTTTTTTGCGCCGGTGGCGGATGAGGTGGCCGTGCCACCGGCTCTCCGGGCGAAGGTGTCCGCCCTGTCACTCGCCGAAGCGGTGGCGCAGCTCCGGCAGTTGAATCCAGCGGGGCTGGACGAACTCGATGTGGCCAATCCCCGGCGGGTGACGCGTGCCTTGGAACGCTGCCTGGCTTCCAGGCAAACCTTGGCGGAATTGAGGGAGGAGTTTGGTCGCCAACCCCCGCCGTTCGCCGAGTTCCGCGTCGTCCTCACCCGGCTGGAACGCGAAGCGGGGGAGCTGGAAAAGCGCATCACGCAGCGAACCGATGCGATGTTGCAGGCCGGACTGGTGAATGAAGTCCGACAACTGCGCACCGTTGGCCTCGAAAAAAATCCGAGTGCCGCGGGGGCGATCGGTTATCGCGAGGTCATTGCCATGCTCGATGGCAGGCTGCACGAACGAGACCTTGCCGGGGAAATCGCCCGGCATACCCGTGCGTTGGTAAAAAAACAACGGACCTGGTTCCGCACCCAATTGCCCGAACATCGCGTCCTCGACGCGGCGTTGGTGCGGGACGCGGAGGAGTTGTTTCCGGCCTAGCATTACTCTGTTACTTACCTTTTCAAAACGCGGATCGTTTCATT
>JBKJRG010000244.1:0-3000 GCA_046594805.1 Opitutaceae bacterium
GAAAAACTGGGCGACACCGTCGACGCGGTGAACATCGCGATTCCTGATCACATGCACGCGCTCGTGGCGATCGAGGCGATGAAGCGCGGCAAGCATGTCTACTGCCAGAAGCCGCTCGCGCACACGGTGTGGGAATGCCGTCAGATGCGTTTGTGGGCGGAGAAAAAAGGCGTCGTGACGCAGATGGGCAACCAGATCCATTCCGCGATCGAGTATCGGATGGCGACGCGGCTGATTCGCGAAGGGGCGATCGGGAAGGTGAAGGAGGTGCATTCGTGGCTCGCGATCACGGGTAACGAGCGCACCCGTCTCCTCGAGCCTCCCGCGCCGGGCGCCGTGCCGAAGGAAGTGGATTGGAATCTCTGGGTGGGCGGCGCACCCATGCGGCCCTACGCGCCGGGCGTGTACCATCCTTTCGCGTGGCGCGACTGGCAGGATTTCGGCAGCGGGGGCCTCGGGGATTTCGGCGCGCACATTTTCGATCCGGTCTTCACGGCGCTTGGGATCAAATTTCCGATCTCGGTGGTGGCGGACAACAGTGGCGTCAACCGGCATATCTGGCCGACGACAGAAACGGTCAGGTATGTCTTCCCCGGCACCGAGTTGACGGCGGGCCCCACGCTCGCCCTCACCTGGACAGACGGCGGCCTGCGGCCGGAGCGGAAGCTGGCCCAAATGCCGCCGGAGCTCGAGCTGCCAAAGAACGGTTCGCTGTTCATCGGCGAAAAAGGCAACCTGGTGCTGCCGCACGTCGGTGGGCCGCGGCTCTACCCCTTGGAAAATTTCAAGGATTTCGCCTACCCGAAAGATATCAAAGGCCTGAACCACTGGCACCGGTGGGTCGACGCGATCGTCGAGGGCGGCAGGACGACGGATGGTTTCGATTATGCCGGTCCGCTCAGCGAAACGGTCCAGCTTGGCAATGTGGCGACACGGGCGGCGCGGCCCGCGATGCCGAAGCGCGGCTCGAACAGCGGCGCGGCGCCGGAAGCCAATTTGTTGAAATGGGACGCGGAGAAATTGCGCTTCACCAACAACGAGGAGGCGAACGCACTCCTGACGAAGACCTATCGGCGCGGCTGGGAAGTGACGCCGGCGTAGGCGCTACGCTTGGAATCTTTCAAACCCATGATCCGCACCTTCACCCTTTTCCTGCTTGCCGCGACGACCGGCCTGGCGGCCGCGCCGGCTCGCAAGCCCAACGTCCTCTTCATCGCGATTGACGATCAGAACGACTGGGTCGGGCCCCTGGGCGGTCACCCGCTCGCGAAAACGCCGAACATGGATCGGCTGGCCCAGCGCGGCACTACCTTCCTCAACGCGCACTGCCAGGCGCCCCTCTGCAATCCCTCGCGCACGAGCCTCATGCTCAGCCTGCGCTCGACGACCACGGGCATCTATGGGCTGGCTCCGTGGTTTCGGACGCTGGACGCCTGGAAGGATCGCGTGACGCTCCCGCAGCACTTCAAGGCCCATGGCTATCGCACGCTGACCGCCGGCAAGATTTATCACGGCAATGCGGGCGGAAGCCAGCGCAGCGCCGAGTTCGATCTGTGGGGGCCGCGCGGGGGCGTGGGGGTGCGGCCGCCGCAGAAGCTCATTCCGCCGACGCCGATGGGCAATCATCCGTTGATGGATTGGGGCGTCTTTCCGCACAAAGATGAGGACAAGGGCGATTATCACGTGGCGAGTTGGGCGGTGGAGCAGCTCAAGTCCGCGCCCAAAGATCAGCCCTTTTTTCTCGCGGCCGGTTTTTCGCTACCCCACGTCCCGTGCTTCGCGACGCAGCCCTGGTTCGACCTCTATCCCGACAATGATGCCGTCCTGCCCAAGATCAAATCCGACGACCGCGCGGACACGCCGCGCTTTTCCTGGTATCTGCACTGGAAGCTGCCCGAGCCGCGGCTCGGTTGGATCCAGCAGAACAACCAATGGCGCAACCTCGTCCGCTCGTACCTTGCCTCGACCAGTTTCATGGATGCGCAGCTCGGACGAATCCTGGCGGCGTTGCAGGAAGCCGGTCTCGCGGAAAACACCGTGGTCGTCGTCTGGAGCGATCACGGTTATCATCTCGGCGAGAAAGGCATCACGGGAAAAAACACGCTGTGGGAGCGCTCGACCCGGGTGCCGGTGATTTTCGCCGGCCCGGGCGTTGCCGCCGGCGCGCAGGTCAAATCGCCCGCCGAGTTGCTGGATCTTTATCCGACCCTGGTCGAGCTCTGTGGCCTCACGCCCCGCACCGACCTGGAGGGCCTGAGCCTGATGCCGCAGTTGCGCAACGCCTCGGCGAAGCGCGAGCGGCCGGCGATTACTTCGCACAACCAGGGCAATCATGGAATCCGCAGCGATCGCTGGCGCTACATCCGCTACGCCGATGGCACCGAGGAACTCTACGATATGGTGAAAGATCCGAACGAGTGGACCAATCTTGCCGCCGAGCGCGGGCACGCCGCCGTGCTCGGCGAACACCGGAAGTGGTTGCCCAAGATCGACGTCCCGCCGGCGCGCGGCAGCGCGAATCGCGTCCTCACCTACGATGCGGCGAAAGACGAGGCGACTTGGGAAGGCGCGCTGGTCCGGCGAGGCGATCCGATTCCGGAGTGAGTCGGGAGACCGGAAACCGGAGACCGGAAACCGGAGAACAGATCTTTGTTGGCGGAGTCCGCTGATTGGGATCCCCTCTTGAGAGGGGTGCCCGCAGGGCGGGGTGTGTTCGTCCGTCTACCCCCGAGGCCCGTCCTCTCATTTCACGCGGGCTGTGGGAACGACCTTGGTCGCGACTCGTGCGCCGGATGTCGCGAGCAAGCTCGCTCCCACACCGGGTTCCCCGATTTACCGCGACTTTGCGCCCAGGAAATGCTCCAGAAACCGATAGATGACCTCATTCGATTCGACGGTCGGATCGTGCGCCGGCCGGTTGGTCATGGCCACGCGGTACTCGAATCCCAGCAGCCGGTTCACGTCGCGCGCATGGCTGAGCGACTCCCAGCGCTTGGCGGG
>JBKJRG010000720.1:0-10212 GCA_046594805.1 Opitutaceae bacterium
CTCCGGTACGACTACCTGCCGCTCAAGGGCAAGGACGGCGCGGCCCACGAAGTCGAGGTCGTCGCCAACCTGTACGACGAGGACGGCCGGGCTGTCATCCAATGCAATGTGCGCGACATCGCGGATCGCCGGCGGATGGAGAAAGCCCTGGTCCGCAGCGATGCGCGGTTCGAGGCCATCGTGGAACAGGCGACGGCCGGGATCGCCGAGATCGATCTCGGCGGCCGGTTCACACTGGTCAACGAGCGTTTCTGCGAACTGGTCGGCCGGACCGCCGCGGAATTGATCGGCACTGAAGCCTCGGCGATCACCCATCCGGAGGATCGGGTGGAGCCCCCCGTGCGTTTCACGGGCCTCGAGAAAGGCCGCGCCGACTTCACGGTGGAGAAACGGTACCTGCGCCCGGACGGGACCGTCGTCTGGGTCAACAACAGCGTCGCCTGGATCGCCGATGGCAACAACATCCCGCATGGGCTGGTCGAGATTGCCCAGGATATCTCCGAGCGGAAACGGCTCGAGGCGGCGGTCCACACCAGCGAGGCGTATTTTCGTGAGCTGACGCAGAGCCTGCCGATTGGCGTATGGACGAGCCTGCCCGATGGCAGCGTCGATTTCATCAACCACCACTGGCTCGAATACACCGGCCAGACCATCGCGCCCAACACGGCGCATCCTTTTGCGCCTACCTCGAACCAGCCCGAAGTTTGGCTGAACACCCTTCTTCCCGACGATCGCGCGCGGGCGGAAAATCTCGCCGTGATCGGACGGGAGACAGGTGAGGGTTACTCGTTCGAAGCGCGGTTTCGCCAGGCCAGGGATGGCGGGTATCGCTGGTTCTTCACCCGCTCGCTGCCCGTGTTTGACGCCGACGGCCGGCTGCAGAAAAGAATCGGGATTTGCTTCGACATCGACGACATGAAGCGCGCGCAGGGCATCCTCGCCAATCACGCGGGTGAGCTCGAGCTGCAGGTGCTGGAGCGGACGGGCGAGTTGCGCGAGACGATCGGCGAGCTCGAGGCATTTTCCTACAGCGTCTCGCACGACATGCGCGCGCCGCTCCGGGCCATGCAGGGGTTCTCCCAGATACTCCTGCGGAACAACGAGCATTCGCTGGACGCGCGCTCAGTGGACCACCTGCGGCGGATCAATGCGTCCGCCGCCCGGCTGGACGCGCTGATCAGCGATGTGTTGACCTACTCCAGCCTGTTGCGCTCGGAGATTGTCCTGCAGCCCGTCAGCCTCGACGACGCTGTCCGCCAGATTATCTCCGCCTATCCCCAGTTGCAGGCGAACGGCGCGGAGATTGTCTTCATGGGCTCGCTGCCCACGGTCCTGGCCAACGAGGCCAGCCTCACGCAGGTGGTTTCGAACCTGCTATCCAACGCGGTGAAGTTCGTGCCCCGCGGAACGAAGCCCCACATCACGATCCGCGGCGACGAGATCGACGGCGACGGGCGCCTGTGGATCGAGGACAACGGCATTGGCATCGATGCGGTGAACCACCAGCGGATCTGGAAGCTTTTCACGCGAATCGAACGCGCCAAGGATTACGACGGCACGGGCATCGGGCTCGCCATCGTGCGGAAGGCGGTCGAGCGGATGAATGGCACCATTGGACTCGAGTCGGCGCCCGGGGAGGGCTGTCGCTTCTGGGTCCGGCTGCGCAAGGCCTGATTTTATGGAAAAAAAAGTGACCCAGACCATCCTGCTCGTGGAGGATGAGGAAAACGACGTCCTCTTCATGAAGATGGCGCTGAAAACCGCGGGGGCGGCGGGTGGCCTGCAGGTGGCCGAAGACGGCGAGCAGGCAATCGACTACCTCAGTGGCAAGGGGGAGTACGCCGACCGGACGCTGCATCCGTTGCCCGCTTTGGTCTTCCTGGATTTGAAGCTGCCGCGCGTGATGGGCATCGATGTCCTGAAGTGGATTCGGGCCCGTCCCGAAATGGCGATGATGGTTGTCATCGTGCTGACATCCTCCCAGCAGCGCTCCGATATCGCCATGGCCTGTTCGCTGGGCGCCAATTCCTACCTGGTGAAGCCGTCCAATCCGCTCGATTTGGGTGCGATGATGGACCTCGTGAGCCGATACTGGCTGCGGCTGAACCAGCCGACGTCGACGATTGCGGGATTGGCCGCCAGCCCTGTGGGGGCGTGACCAGGATTTACCATCGCAGGGTGTTCTATTGCGTACGATCGGAACAATAAACTACGTCGTGTCTTCAAATTCGGTTATCGTAGGCAGCGAGCTTGCTCGCGCTCGGAGGCGGCAGCTCGGAGGCGGCAGCAAGCTGCCTACCTACAGGCGGCAGCAAGCTGCCTACCTACAGGCGGCAGCAAGCTGCCTACCTACGGGGAACCGGTGCCGGCGGGGGCCGCATTTGAAGACAACGCCCTAGAGCAGGGCTGCATGACATCGACGCGATCCAGCGTTGTCGCGGATGGGCCGGAGCGATTGCGCGCGGCGGCGGATTACGCGGCCGTGCGCCAGCGGATTGTGGCGGAAGTGAGGCAGCGTCATCGCGCGGAGCCGGGGTCGGCGTCGTTCTGGCGCGAAGTGTGGCTGGCGGTGAAGATCCGCCGTGAAGTCCAAGCCGAGTTGAGGAAAGTTTTTCCGCCCGGGGCGCTGCACGTGGCCGAGCAGGCAAATTGAAACCCGCGGATCAGCGCACTGAGTCCGGCCATGCGTCGGCCGATTTTGTCGCGGGGCTCGCGGGACTGGTCGAGGGGCGCAAAGGACATTTCCAGATGGAGTCAGGGTATCATGGCGAATGGTGGTTCGAACTGGATCGGCTGTTCGCCCAGCCGGAACGGTTGCGTCCGTACGTCGCGGAGTTGAGCAGGCGGCTGGCCGTTCATCGCATCGACGCGGTGTGCGGGCCGATGCGCGGCGGGGCGCGGCTGGCGGAGATGATTGGCGCGGAGTTGTGCCTCGATGCATTCCGCGCGGAGAGGATCGAGCCGGCGGCAGCGGCGCGCGTGCTTTTTCCGGTCAAGTATCGGCTCCCGGCAGGCGTGCGGGACCGGGTCCGGGGAAAATCGGTGGCAGTGGTCGACGATGCGATCAGTGCAGGTTCAGCGGTGCGCGGGACAGTGGCGGACCTGAGGGAGTGTGGCGCTCGGCCGGTGGTGCTGGGCGCGTTGTTCGTTTTCGGCACCGCCGCGGCCCGGTTTGCGGCCGACCAAGGGCTCGCGCTCGAGGGGATTTGCGCGCAGGAGTTCGCGCTGTGGCCGCCTGGCGAATGTCCGTTGTGTCAGGCGGGCGTGGCGGTGGAACGGATCTCGGACGGTGGGTGAGACAGACTTCCTGCTTTTTCTGCCTTGTTGTGCGTGCCATGAAATCCCCCGAAAAGCGCAGAGGAGTTTCCGCCGCCACCTTTCGCTGCATCGCCCTGCGATTCCACGGCGCGGTCGAGTCCGCCCACATGGATCATCCTGATTTTCGCGTGGGCGGAAAGATTTTCGCGACGCTGGGTTATCCCGATGAAAAGCACGGCATGGTGAGACTGCGGCCCGGGGAGCAGTGCGCCCTGGTGCGGGCGGCGCCGGGCGTTTTTGCGCCGTGTGCGGGTGCATGGGGAAAAAACGGCGCGACGAGCGTTGATCTCACGCAGGCCACGGCCGAGGTCATCACCGCCGTGCTCGAGTCGGCGTGGCAAAACAGGATCGCGAAAAAGGATTGAGGGCGGGGTCGGCGAGGCCCGTGGGTACCGGGCGCGGCAGGGGGCTGTAGGCTGTAGGCCAGCTCGCTGAGCTGGCGCATTACGAGCCAGGTCGGCGACCTGGCCTACAAGTGCCCGCCCCACCTCGCTCAGGGCGCGATCTTGCCGGCGCGATCCCAGGTGGCGCGGCCGTCGTAGAGGGTGAAGCCCATGCCGGTCACGGCATGCCCTTCGAGTCCAACCGCGGACGCCGGCACTTCGAGCCGGATCCAGCGTCCCGCCGGCGGCAATACGCCCATCGGGCGTCGGCCCGCCCCGCCATCCGCCCCTTCGATGAAATGGTTTTCCCCCCAGTAGGCCCGATGCTCCCAGTTGTCGGAGCACCAAGTCAGCATGATCGCCCGTGGGGGATTGGCCGGGTCGATGAAAACATGGGCATAGAGCGTGTCGCCAGCCGCCACGACGAGCGGCGCTCCCGTGTACGCGAAGAAGTGGTGGTGCAGGCCGGCCGCAATCTCCGAACGGTGGGCCGCCGTGCCGGAAAACGGCGCGGGATCTTCTGTGACCCAATTCCAGCGATCGTTGTCCGTGGAGTAGGGCAGGGCGTTGGCCGGCAACGCGTCGTCGAACCATACGGTGTCGCGGGCGGAACCGATTACGTTGGCGGGTGAGGGCAGCACTCCCGCGGGCGCGTAGTCCGCGAATGCTCCCTGGCTGGCGTTGAAGTAGGTTCCGCTGGGACCCGACTGCAGGAGAACGGCGCGCACGAGGTAGACCGCCGCGTCGGCCGCACGATTGCGATCGCGGAAGCGGGTCTCGGCCACCGGCGATTCTGTCAGCCGCGTAAAGGGGCCGCTCGCGCTGGCGCCCCGGTAGACATGATATCCGAGCACGGTGTCGGGCGAGGCCTTCCACCCGAGGACAACATCCGCGCCCTCGGCGGCTGCCGCGGTTTCCGATGGCGGAGCCACCCCATGCAGACGCAGGGTGGGATCGCCCAGGAGGGCGATGTGGATCCCGCGCAGGTGTCGCTGTACCTGGTTCTGGTAGAGCTTGCCGTCATTATTCTGGCTCGCGCGAATTCCCTGGCCGATCGTTTCGCCGGCGCCCATCGGGTGGAAGAACAGATGCGGCCGGCCCGACCACGCGGCCGCGAGCCCGAAATCGGGGGACGCAAGGGCGGAGCGCAGCACGTTGTCCGACTTCGACCAGTCGACGAACCAGCTGCCGAAGAAAAGATAGAATGTCCCCTTGAGCTTGTGATCGATGAAATCGGACGCCCACAAGTCGCGCGATTCACCGTGCGTGCCAACATTGCTCACGGTGAGGTCGCTGCCCGCCCCACAGCCATACGCCCAGAGAAAACTCGCGCGCGCCAGCCGCACGCTCCAGCGGTTGTCCATCGGCTCGTCCGCATGAGTGTTGACCGTGGTCACCTTCTCGACGCCGAGCAGTGGCGCGAAATTGCGGTAACCGCTCGCGGCATAGGCCTGGCCATTTCCGTCCCCAATCTGGTTGCCCACGATCGCTTGGGCGATGGGCCGGACCACGGCGTGGCGGTAGGCATGGTTTTTGTCGAGGTACCGGCGCAACAAAGTAACTTCGCTGGGATAAGGCGACGTGGTCGCATACGTGCCGGGCAGGTCCGCGAAGTCCACGCGGCCCACCTGTAGCTCCACGTCGGACGGGAGCAGGCTCTGGTCGTAGATGCCGTCGCCGTTTTCGTCGGTCCAGGCGCCGTCCATTTCCCCGTAGAAAACATCCGCCGGCATCGGCCGCGGTTCGTGCGCGTCAACATTGAGACTACCGGCTCGCACGACCGGAATGTGGCCCAGCAGCAACACGGCTTTCACCCGCTCGCGGTCGGCATCGTATTCCGCCTTGATCAGCGCCCGGATCGCGGCGGGACGTTCGTCGCGCGCCACATCCTTGCGCACCACGATCCAGCCGTCTCCGGCCAAGTCCGTCTGCAGTCGGCCAAGTTCGCGGGCAATTGGGCCCGCGATCGTTTGGTCGACCACGAGGATGATCTTGCCGCGTTGCTCGACGAGGGGAGCGTTCAGCGCGACGGAGATGTACCCGTACCCTTGGTAGGCAAACGTCGCGCCGCGCTTGGTCACCTGATATTCATAGGTGGCGCCGGCCGGGAGGTTCTCCTCGACGAAGCGGGTGGCGGAACCCGGGAGGGCGACGCCTTCGCCCCACGGATTCTCGCCCTGCTTCCTCCGGTGCACCGTGTATTCCGCCACCGGCAGATGATCGGCCGGCCATTGCAGTTCGATCCGGCCCGCCGCCGGGTCCACCGCGGCGCTGAGCTGCACGCTGTAAATCCAGGTAGTCTCGATGGCGTGGGCGGGCGAGGGCAGCACCGCAGCGGCGAGGATGCACCCCACCGCGGCGAGGGCGGCGCGGCCCCAGTTGACTGCATTCCGCGCAAGAGCCGCGGCACGAATGCCGCGGCTCCAATCATCCGGCGATGGGGAGGGTTCGCGCAAAGCTCAGAGGGGCCCGAGGGGCACGTTCACGCCCACGGGGGTCGAGCGGTTGCTGACGGCGCGAGCGCCCTCGTTGACGCCGACGACCCGCACGAAGGTGTTGAGGATGGTGTCGAGATAGCGCGTCAACACGCGGTGCGGCGTGTACGGCACATACACGATATCCT
This sequence comes from Opitutaceae bacterium, assembly GCA_046594805.1. Lineage (GTDB taxonomy): Bacteria > Verrucomicrobiota > Verrucomicrobiia > Opitutales > Opitutaceae > ER46. Next base: position 6,325 of record JBKJRG010000720.1, read on the forward strand.
GCGGTTCGAGCAGCACATCGGCCGCCTGGCCGCGAATGATCGCGTTCATGTCGACCAGCGCGACCTTGGGCTGGGTCAGCGAACCGCGCACCACGGCAATCTGCTGCGGGTACGCTTCCCGGATGACCGTGCCGCCCGCCTGCGAGACGGCCTGGAGGACGGTGAGGCGGTTGGTGAAGGGCACCGCAATCGGGGTGTTGACGGCGCCCAGTACGTGCACGCTGCCGACGGTGGCGGACGGAAGATAAACGAAATCGTCCGGTTGGAGGTAGATGTTTTGGGTCATGTCGCCTTCGCGGAGGAGCCGGGCGAAATCGACCCGGAGCAACTGGCCCTGCCGGATCACGAAGGCGCGGCTGAGATCGGCGGCCTCATCGGTGCCATTGCGGGACGAACTGCCGCTGACGGGACCGGACAACGTGGCGAACGTGGTGGCGGGGGCCGGTCCGCCCGCAGTCGAGATGGCTTCGAGCAAAGTCATGGGCCCGCCCATGGGGTAGACGCCCGGCTTGTTCAGCCGGCCGAGAACCCAGATGCGCTGGCTCTCGGCGGAACGGAGGGTGAGTGAGACCGGTTGGGGCTCGCGCACAAATTTCTTCAGCTCATTGACAATTTTCTCGCGGGTCTGGTTCAGCGTGAGGCCCCACACGTCGAGACCGGGCAGCACATAGAAATAAATCTTGCCGTCGGGACCCACGACCGTGCGGGCGCGCGTATCGATGTCGCCGAGCACTTCGATTTCCAGCAGGTCGCCGGGCCCGAGCTTGTACTCGGCGACCGGGCGCTGCAGCAGCACGGGATCGAGCGGCGGCAGATCAGCGACGGTCGCGGGCGTGAAGCTGACGGCGGGATTGGACGCCTGCTTTTTCTGGTCGCGGGTGAGCTTGATCGACTCGCAGCCGCTGAGGAGCAGGGCAGAGGCCAGGACTGCCAGCAGGGCTGGACGGTTCGGAGGAAGGTGCGTTTTCATGAGGCGGAAGTGAATCAGCGGGTAACTTTTTCGCCGGTCCAGGAGACAACGGCGGAGGTGACGAAGGCGTTGGCGGCGGCCTCGAGGAGTTCCTCGGCGCGGATCCAGGGACGCTCGCTTACAAACACGATGTCCTTGGGCTGGAGCTTCAAGTCGGCGATTTGGGCGCTGAGCACCTGGTTGGCATCGAGTTCGAAGGTCTGCGGCTTGCCGAGGCCGCCACGGATGACGACGAGTTTTTTCTGCCAGGCCCGCTCGGAGAAGCCGCCCCGGGCGGCCACGGCACCGAGCGCACCGGTCGACGTGGTGTAAACATAGGAGCCGGGGAAGCGGACCGCGCCCAGGACGTAGACTTCCTTTTCGCCGCCGGCGGGGAAGTAGATGTAATCGTTCGGCTCGAGGGTGATGTTCTGCGAGAGATCGCCCTGGCTGAAAAGTTTTTCGAAGTCGACCGGCAGCCGCTGGTTGTTGCGGGAGACAAACGCGCGGGAAAGATCCGCGAGCTCGATCATGCTGCGGTCGGCGGCCAGCCCGGTTTCCATGCCGCCGGCGCGAGCGACGGCCTCGAGCAGCGTCATCGGTCGATCGAGCGGGAACGCGCCGCGCTGCGCGACTTTGCCCAGCACGAAATATTTTTTGCTCTTGAAGCTCACCGGCACGACGTAGGCCTGGGGGGAGCGGCGGAACTTGGAGAGCTCCTCGTTCAGCTTGTCGCGGAACTCGTCCACGGTCAGGCCGGCGGCCATGACATTCTGCGCCTCGAGGAACGAGACGCGCCCGTCGGGGCCGACGGGGACCTCGGGGCGGGCGGCTTCCGGGTCGCCGAACAGGCTGATGTTGATCAAATCGCCCGGGCCGAGGGTGAGTTTCTGCTGCCACTGCGCGCGCTGGGCCGGGCCGGTGACGGAGAAAGTCGTGCCACCGGGCTGGGCGGACGCGGCGGCGAACGTCGCGGCCGGGCGGTCGGCCTCGGCGGCGACGAGATCGCGGCCGGTGAGGCCGAAGAGTCCCAGCAGCGCGATACAGCCGATCCACCGGGAGAAGCGCCCGCCGGCCACGGGGGCCATGGCGCGGTTGATTACGGCGCCGACGAGATTACAGCGCGCGTGCCGCAGGGTCTGGAGCTGGGCGCGCGTGTCGGTGGCGTCGGACTTGCCGGCCTCGGCGAGCCAGAGCAGGTTGGGGAGATTCGAGGCGAGGAGCACTGCCTCCGGCATCGAGGCCGGGGGCAGTTCGACGAGGATGACGACGTTGTCGATCTTGCGCCAGACGTTGAGCGCGCCCTGCCACTGCTTGCGGCGCTCGAGGTTCCACGTCCAGCCGGGGAGCGGGATATGCACTAACGGATCGGTTTCGGAGCCCATAAGTTTTTCGGTGACCATCGCGGGGGTGAACAGCGCGCTGGCGGTCATGGCGGTGAAATCGGATTCGCCGCCGAACGCCTGGCCGCCACCGCCGAAATCGTTCGGATGGGTCATGACGGCGGTGGTGCTCTGCCCGTTAACTTCGCGATCCAGCCCGCCATACGCGGCATTGCGCGCGGCGGAATTGGCACTGGCCCTACTGCGCGCACTGGCGCCCGGGGCGGCGTCGACGGTCTCGGCCTCGGCGTGCACTGACTCAGGCACCGCGTCGGTCGGTTGCTGCTGCTCGGGCACATCCTCGCTCATGACGGGTGCATCGGCGGTGGTCTTCGTCGCGATGGTGAGAACGCGGAAGCCGCATTTGCGCGCCGCGCCGGCCAGCAGGCCGATCCAGGTGGAGCGGCCGTCACCGGAATTCGAGGACGTGATGCCGCAAATCAGGCCGTGATTCGGCGAATAGGCCAGCCGATCCTGCAGGGCGATCCAGGCGCGGAAAGCCCAGGTGTCGCGGGTGGCGAGGGACATCTGGCGGATGTCGCCGAGGTTGGCCAGCACGGGCAGACCGGTGACACGGGCGACATCGGACTCGGTCTTCAGCCGGGTATCGAAGAGTTCACGACGGAAAAGTTCGACGGCCGCGGCGGTCATGCCGAGCAACCCGAAAAAGCCGGAAAGCAGTGCAATCGTCACAAACGGATCCTGGCGCGAGACCGTCTCCGAGTTGGCGGTCTGGAGTGGGCGGAAATTGCCCGGAGGGCTGTTCTTGAAAACCTGGATTGCGCGCTGGCGCGCGAGGAGCAGCGAGAGGTGATTGTCCAGATTCCGCATCTTGTAGACGGCCATCTCATACTCGTCGCGGGTGACCGGGTTCAGGCTCGCCGGCGTCTCGGTGGTGGAGCCCTCCGTCGTCGTCGCGGGCTTGGCCGGGGCGCTGGCCCCGGGGGCGCCGGTCATCTTGAGGTCCAGCCGGGTCTTGAGGTCGGCAATGAGCTCGCGCTGGGCCTTCACCCTGGGATGAGCATCGGTGTAGGTCACCAGCAACTCGTTGAGTTTATCGTGCGCGGCCTCGAGTTGTTCGCTCTGCTTCGCCAGGGCGTTCGGCGTGGCGGCAAAACGGCTGCCGCGATCCGTCTCGATCGCGGCGATCGTGCTCGGGGGAAGTTGCGGGACGGCCTTCTGCGCGGCGCGAAGATTCTTTTCGGTGGTCTCGATATCGGAGGTGACGAACGTGTCGGCTTCCTCCGCTTCCTTCCGCTGGTGCTGGCGGGTGAAGTCGATGACCTCCTCAATGTACATGTTCGCCAGCTCGATGGCGGCCCGGGGCTCGGGGGCGGTCGCCTTGATCGTGACGATCTGGCTTTGGCGTTCCGGATTGGCGTCGACGTAGCCCGGCACCTGCTTGCCGGCCGCGGCCAATTTCTTCGAAATGCCGCGCATGATTTCCGGCGACTTGATCATGCCGACGAGGGTGGGACCGACCAGCTGCTGGGGCGTGTAGGCGTCCGTGGCGACGGGTGGCTTGTATTCCACGATCTGCGCGGTGGCGGAGTAAGT